>JAQCKL010000231.1 GCA_027592485.1 Cyanobacteriota bacterium | reverse complement strand
GGGCTTAGCGCCTGCGGCATGCAAGAAAAGGGTGAGGGGAACTCCAGGTTTCAAGTTAGACGAGGTTTAGCTTCTGCTTAAGATAGGGGCACGTATGCAACGGGGGAGTTTTGGGTGTTGAAATCAGCATTGTGGGCCGGATTGGGCGGCCTTTGGCTCGGGCTGAGTGGTTGCGAAGCCATCCTGCCGATCTTGACGGATATCCTGGCAGAAGCCCCTGGACAACCGGTATCTGTGCAGGCGGACCGCTTGCTCCCCCCCTGCGTAGATGATGACTGTAATTGTGGTGACTTTCGAGACCAGGCCCTAGCCCAGCAGGTGCTGGACGGTTTTGAGGGCGACCCCTTTGTGCTGGATCGGGACGGCAATGGTTTGGCCTGTGAGTCGTTGCCACCGGTCTCCTCAGGGTTGGATCCATCCGTGCCCCCCTCCGACAACCTGCACCTCACCCTAGGCAACCCCAGCAACGCCGCGACGGGCAACCCCAACAATTATTTAATTGAGCGCCACCAATATGCCTTGGCCTACAACCGCGATCGCGGCATCGCCAATTGGGTGAGCTGGCATCTAGACGCCCGGTGGCTGGGCAACACCGAACGCCAGAATGACTTCCGGCAGGATGGGGGCTTACCGGCAGGGTTTTATCAGGTCACCCCCAATGACTATCGCAACAGCGGCTACGATCGCGGCCATATCGTCCCCTCGGCGGATCGCACCGCCAACGTCAAAGACAACTCCGCCACCTTTTTGATGACCAACATCTTGCCCCAAGCCCCTGAGAATAACCAGGGACTGTGGCGGGGGCTGGAGGAGTTTGAGCGGGACTTGGTTTACCAAGAAGATCGAGAACTGTTTATTCTGGCTGGGGGCTATGGGGAAAAAGACACCTTGGCCGGAGGCAAGCTCACCATTCCGACCCGGCTGTGGAAGGTGATTGTGGTGCTGGATCAGCCGGGGCAGGGGGTGGCGGGGGTGAGTGCCAACAGCCGTATCATTGCCATTGATGTGCCCAACAGCAATGACCTATTGGAGGATTGGCAGAGCTATCAAACCACCATTGACCGCATCGAGCTGGCCACCGGCTACGATCTCCTCTCCCAGGTGCCGGTGGAGATCCAGGCTGTGCTCGAAGCCAACCTCAGCCAGGAGTAGCCGGGGGCAAACCCTCAATGTCGCGTCGAAACCAGAACTTAAATCCACGACGGTAGCCACCAGCGCCATCCCATCGCTTCCACGGTCAGGGGCCACCCCATCCACAGGGGCAGCCAAAACAGAAAACTCGCCCCAATCAGGGCCAGTAGCCCCCCGCCCCAACACTGCCAACTGCGGCGGTGGCTGGTGAGCCAGCCACTCATCTGCCAGGCCAAAATCAGCTCTGCGATCAAGGCAGCGGGTTGATAGTGGTACAGAAAGGTACTGCGCTGCACGATAGCCCAAGGCAACCAATTCACGGCATAGGCCATGATCAACAACCGTTGCAGGGCCGCTGCTGAGGTCACCGCCCTCGGTGTAGGGGCCGAGAGCCGCTGCCCTTGGCGGAGGGCGGCGGCAATGTGTGCCAAGGACCGCCGTTGGGGCCACCAGCCCCTCAAGACCTGTAGGGCTCCCATGCCCACCGCCGCTGTCGATAGCCACCAGAGGATCGGGTTACCCATGCCATACAGGGCAACGGCGCGATCGGGATTCGGTACGGTGGGGCCAATCAGGTTGAGCGTCTCCCCAACCCCCAGCCCCTGGTAAAAATAGGCGATCGGGCGGATCATCAAGGGCCAGGTGAACCAAGCAGACTGGTAGCGATGGGTGTCAGTGAGGCCCAAATGGGCGTTCAGGATGGTGTGGTGGATGGGCCAAAATCCCACCCCCACCAGATGCAAATGGGGGACCCACAGCAGACCGTATACCCCTAGGGGCAGCCAGCCTAACCACAGCCAGCGACGGGGTTTATTCGTGCCCTGGTTGGGCAAAGCCAAGGGCAACCCAGCCCGCCCCGAAACTTTCTGGGGGGCAGCGTCAGCGGCACCCAACCGACGGCGGTACCAGGGCCGTCGGGTTAGCACTTCCCCCAAAACCAGCACGAGCCAATACCCGGCTCCATTCCACTTCACGGCGATCGCGCCGCCCAGGGCGATCCCCGCCAGCAGTCGCCAGGGCCAAGGGGTGAGGGCATCGCGCGATCGCCCCCAGGCCCCCAAAGCCAACAGCCCCAACCCCACCAGGGCAGGGTGCAATAGCCCCAGCCGCGACTCCACCAAACTGAAGCCATCCCAACTGGTCAGTAGCCCTGCCAAGACCGCAAAGCAGCGCCGTCGCGGCAGGGAAATATCCTTGGCCCAAGTCCAGGCGACCCACAGAGCCGTCACCGGCATCAGGGACCCTAACAGGGCATTGAGCCAGCGAAAACTGACGGGACTCAACGCCATCCCCGCCACCTGGACAGCACCGCCAGCAGTGGGATCTGAAGTGGGATCTAAAGACTGAAATAGCTGAAAGACCCGAATACCGAGGGCGATCAGGTCTTTCCCGAGGGGGGGATGAACATCAAAAAAAGCCTGGTGCTGCAGGTAGTCCACGGCAAAGGGCACGTAGTGGACCTCGTCAAAAACTAAAGTAGACGGCGAGCCCAGGTGCCAGAGCCGTAAGGCCAGGTTCACCCCCCAAAGCAGGGCTACGCCCAAGCGTTGCAGTCGGCCCATCCGGTCATTCCCCATCCATCCAACCTCTGAAGCTGCAGCACGCGGGTTCGCACTAATGGTATTTTCAACAGGTCCTTGCCGCCCAGGCTCAACTGGGAGACGTCATGAAGGTTACCGTCACCCCCATCACGGTCCATAAACAGGTGCCCTTAACCATCAGTCGGGGCACCACCACTCAATCCACCAATCTGTGGGTGCGGCTAGAGCAAGATGGCATCGAGGGCTGGGGAGAAGCTACCCCCTTTTCTATCGATGCCGAAATCCATGCCTCAACTGAGATTGTGACTGAGTTGCTGGCCCTGCAGCCGGTACTGGCAACCTACCATCCCCTAGAGCGCCAACGGCTAGCACCCCAGTTGCAAAAGCTGAGTTCGGCGGCGCGGGCAGCGGTGGATGTGGCCCTCCACGATTGGTTGGGCAAACAGGCGGGGCTCCCCCTGTGGCAACTGTGGGGATTGGATATCAGCCACATTGGCCCCACCGCCGTCACCATTGGGATCAGCGCCCCAGAGGCAGCCTGCGATCGCCTCCAGCTCTGGCAAGACCATGTCCCTGACTTGAAGTCCGTCAAAATCAAGCTGGGTAGTCCGGCGGGAATTGCAGCGGACCAAGCCATGGTCACCGCCCTACTCCCCCACCTCAGCGCTGACACCAAAATCAGTGTGGATGCCAATGGCGGGTGGTCTCTCCCGGATGCCCTGACCATGGCGGACTGGCTGGCAGCAAAGGGGGTCACCTACATCGAGCAGCCGCTGCCGGTGACCTTGGATGGGGAATTGGGAGCGCTGTCGGCGCGATCGCCCCTGCCGATTTTTGTGGATGAAAGCTGTTTTGATCGCACCGATATTCCCCGCTTGGCGGGCTCGGTTCAGGGCATCAATATTAAATTAATGAAGGCGGGGGGGCTCACGGAAGCCCTAGCCATGATTCACACCGCGCGGGCCTGTGGCCTCCAGGTGATGTTTGGCTGCTACTCCGACAGCACCGTCTCCAATACCGCCCTCGCCCACCTGGCCCCCCTCGCCGATCACCTGGATTTAGATAGCCATCTCAATCTCAAAGACGATCCCTTTCGGGGGGCCACCTTGACGGCGGGATGTTTACGGCCCAACCATCAGCCCGGACTCGGGCTCACTTACCACGACCTACCCTGAGCCCCTATGAATTATCTCAAGCCCGACCAGCGCATTGCCCTATTGATGCATGGGGGCACCGCCAACTATGGCGGCAAAACTGGCCTAGCCATGTTGCGCTATAGCCCCCTCGATATCGTGGCGGTGATTGACGAAACCCAAGCGGGGGAAAACCTGGCCCAACTCACCGGCATTGACCGCCAGGTGCCCATCGTGGCCTCGGTGCCAGACGCCCTCGCCTACCAACCGACGGTATTGGCGATCGGCATTGCCCCCTCCGGCGGGGCCTTACCCGATCCCTGGTATCAGGAGGTGAAAGCCGCGGTGGCGGCGGGGCTCTCGATTGTGAATGGCCTGCACACCCCCATGGCGAAAGACCCAGCCATGGTGACCCTGCTCCAGGGGGATCAATGGATTTGGGATGTACGCCAAGAACCACCGGGACTCAAGGTGGGGACGGCACTGGCGCGGACGCTGCCCTGTCGGCGGGTGTTGTCGGTGGGGACGGATATGGCGGTGGGCAAGATGTCGGCCAATCTGGAGTTGCACAAGGCGGCGGTGGCGCGGGGATTGCGATCGAAGGTGATTGCCACGGGGCAAACCAATCTGATGCTGGGGGATGACGGCGTCGCCCTAGATGCAGTGCGGGTGGATTTTGCGGCGGGGGCGGTGGAGCAGCCGGTGATGCGCCATGGCCCGGACCATGATGTGCTTTGGGTGGAGGGGCAGGGCTCGATCTTTAACCCGGCCTCGACGGCGACCTTGCCGCTGATGCGGGGCAGCCAACCGACCCATTTAATCTTGGTACACCGGGCGGGGCAAACCCACATCCACAACTTCGAGCATGTCAAAATTCCGCCGTTGCCGGTGGCGATCGCGGCTTGCGAGTCTCTGGTGACGGCGGGGGGGGCGTTTATGGCGGCCAAGGTGGTGGCGATCGCGCTGAATACCCACCATTTAGATGAGGCTGCGGCGAAGACAGCCATTGAATCGGTGGTAGCAATTACGGGGCGACCTTGTACAGATGTGGTCAGGTTTGGACCAGAGCCACTGTTGGATGCGGTGTTAAATACCCCCATTCCATCTGTGCCTTAGCTTTGGCCATAGCGCTGTTGGCAAAGATCCCTGGGTTCTAGGGTGGCTTGTCTAAGGGTTTGGGAGCATCTGAGCACAGAACCCAGGGATCTTTGCAAGATTTTTTGCGGGTATAGGGTGAAACTATAATGAGTCAACCCAAACGCAGAGTGGCATGGCAGCCGAAGCGGTAGACGTTTTTATCTCCTACTCCCGTAAAGACGAAGACCTGAAGGATGAGTTAGAAATTCACCTGGTCAACCTCCAATACGAGGGCAAGATTAACCCTTGGCAAGACCGTGATATCGAAGCGGGGAAAGAGTGGGAAGCAGAAATCTCCGCCAACCTAGAAAAAGCAAAGGTGATTTTGCTGCTGATTACGCCCCGCTTTTTGGCCTCTAAATACTGCCGCGACATGGAGATGCAGCGAGCCCTGGAACGGCACCGGCAGGGAACGGCCAGGGTCGTTCCCATCATCATGAAGCCCTCTGACTGGAAACACAGTCCTTTCAAGGATTTGCAGGTGTTGCCCAGGGATGGTCGTCCGGTCACCCGCTGGGACGATCAGGATGAAGCGCTACTAGATGCGGTTCAGGGCATTCGCAAGGTGATTAACGGCCTGATCGAGGCCCCGCCAACAGCACCGCCGCCAGCCGCAACGGTAGTCTCACCCCCAGTCCCGTTACTCTCCCTAGACCTGCCCCTAAGACCCTTTAGCTTTGACGCAGTCAAGGTTAACCCTCAAGGGCAAATCATCCAGCGCACCCCTGGCCAGGCCGAATCCTTTGCGGAAGATCTGGGGAAGGGGGTCACCCTAGAGATGGTGGCCATTCCTGGGGGTGAGTTTTTGATGGGGGCACCGGCTGATGAGTTGGAGCGACAAGGCCGTGAAGGCCCGCAGCATCGGGTGACCGTGCCGGATTTTTACATGGGTAAGTTCCCCGTGACCCAGGCCCAATATCAGGCGGTGATCGGCAAAAAACCCAGCAATTTTAAAGGGGGTCAGCGCCCGGTGGAGACAGTGTCTTGGCAGGAGGCGGTGGCCTTTTGCGAGGCGTTGTCAAGCCGTGGCGAACGCATCTACCGGCTTCCTAGCGAGGCGGAATGGGAATATGCCTGTCGGGCTGGTACCGAAACACCCTTTTATTTTGGCCCGACCATTACACCGGACCTGGTCAACTACCACGGCAACGACACTTACGACAAGGCTCCAAAGGGGACCTATCGGAACCAGACGACGGAGGTGGGGCAGTTCCCCCCCAATCGCTTTGGCCTCTATGACCTCCATGGCAATGTGTGGGAATGGTGCCAGGATGTGTGGCATGACAGCTATGAGGGCGCACCGACCGATGGGTCTGCTTGGATGCAAGGCGGAAATCAAGCGCGCCGGGTGAGACGCGGCGGCTCTTGGGACTACTCTCCGTGGGCTTGCCGCTCCGCGTGTCGCTTCAACTACGATCCCGGCAACCGCTACTACAGCCTCGGTTTTCGAGTCGTTTGTTCTGCCCCCAGGGCTTCTTAGCCCTTTGCTCTTTTGCCCTCTTGCCCTCTTCCTCTTTGCCCCGGCGCGTAGCGCCTCGATTTTTTTTGGCCATTTTTCACCCCCACACCACCAGGCCAACCCCTCTCCCAGCGGGCGTAGCTTGCTTCCCGCAGGGTGGGGAGCCGATCATTCCTCTTGTTCCCTCTCCCCATGGGCTATCCGCAAAAGTCGTTCTATCGCTTGCCAGCAAAGGATTTCAAAATCAGGTTGCGCCTAGAAAAGAGGCAATCTAAAGGCTGTTCCAACACAACTGGGGGCCTGAAGAACCTCACCTAGCCTCTCCTTGTGAAGGCTACGGCTTATACATAAGTTCTTTTTTAGGTGGTTATCAGGGTTTAGATCCCCCCACCCCCCCTAAAGCCCTCCGGGCATGGCTTCGCTAGGAAAAAGGAGGACAGTAGTTCCAGTTTTGGAATAGCCCCCTTCAAAAGGGGGCGGCGACAGCGGGGGATCAGCCCATGCCGCTCAATTCAGAGATGTGTATAAGCAGCAGCCTTGTGAAGGAGAGGGACCGGAAGCCTTGATCAACCTCTCCTTACTAAGGAGAGGTGCCGCAGGCGGTGAGGTTTTACCCCCTGCAACCCAAAGCCAAAAATCTTTTCCTCGCTCCCAGGCTCCGCCTGGTGAGCCTCCCCAGCGGCTCTGCCGCAAGTCCCATCCCGTGAGGCAGAGCCTCTATAGCAGTCGCCAATTGCATTAAGACATAAGCTAGAAGCATTTCCCATCTCCGGTGAGTGCC
>JAQCKL010000230.1 GCA_027592485.1 Cyanobacteriota bacterium | reverse complement strand
GCCGGAAGCGTCACGGGCTTTTTGCAACCACTAGCTTGTTAAACAAATCTTTTATTCGAAGTGCCCATTGGGATTGGGATTTATCCAAGAGGACTTCCCAAAATTACTGCAGTCCATGAATGCCGGCTCAGAACGCATTCGTGAGATTGTGCATTCTCTGCGTATTTTTTCCCGCCATAGCGAGGCAGAAATCAAAGTGGTTGATATCCATGAAGGGCTGGATAGTACGCTGATGATTCTCCAGAGTCGGCTCAGGTCCCAGGCCCACCACTCCGCCGTTAAAATCGCCAAAGAATATGGCGATTTCCCCCATATAGAGTGCTACCCAGGACAACTAAATCAGGTCTTCATGAATATCTTGGCCAATGCCATTGATGCCTTAGAAATCCTCAGAAGACTAGAAGAAAGTCCCTATTCCCACCGAGAGCCCACCATTCGCATTCAAACCAAACAACTGTCTGAGACAAAAGTTGGCATCTATATTTCAGATAATGGCCCAGGCATATCCAAGGAGGTTCAGCCTCGGCTATTTGATCCGTTCTTTACCACTAAAGATATTGGTCAAGGCACGGGTTTAGGGCTATCGATTAGTTATAGGATCATCGTGGATCAGCATCGGGGGGAGTTGCGCTGCCTCTCAGCGCCAGGGCAGGGAGCGATGTTTGCCATTGAAATTCCGACCAGCCAAACTGCGCCACCCGCTGAAGGGCCACGCCATCCTCCGCCATAATGGAAGGAGAGACGCTTCATACTTCTTAAAATATGGCGAAGGATCTGCGGGCATTTTTGACCAAATTGGAAGAGCGGGGACAGCTGCGTCGGATCACGGCTCCTGTGGATCCCCATTTAGAAATTGCTGAAATCGCGAACCGACTGCTGCTGTCGGGGGGGCCTGCCCTGCTGTTTGAAAATGTCAAAGGGGCGACTATGCCCCTGGCCATCAATACCCTCGGCACCCTAGAGCGGGTCTGCTGGTCTTTTGGCATGGAAAAGCCGGAAGAGCTAGAGGCGATCGGCCAAAAGCTCGCCCTGCTCTATCAGCCCCGTCCCCCCAAAACCTTTGCCCAAGCGATTGATCTGGGCAAGGCCCTGTTTGACGTGGTCAAAGCCAAGCCCGATCGCGATCTCTTTCCCGCTTGCCATCAGGTGGTGATCAAAAATGAGGCGGTGGATCTGACCCAGTTACCGCTGCTGCAGGTGTATCCCGGTGATGCCAATAAGGTAATCACCTTGGGGCTGATGGTTACCAAGGATCCTGAAACCAAAATCCCCAATGTGGGGATCTATCGCCTACAACTGCAGTCGAAAAACACCATGACGGTGCAGTGGCTATCGGTGCGCGGCCCCAGTCGCCACCTGCGCAAAGCGGCAGAGCGGGGCGAAAAACTAGAGGTGGCGATCGCCCTCGGCGTAGATCCCCTGCTGATTTTGGCGGCGGCCACCCCCTTACCCATCGACTTGTCGGAATGGCTCTTTGGGGGGCTGTACAGCGGCCAGGGCATCCATCTAGCCCAATGCAAAACCGTAAACCTGCAAGTTCCGGCCCTCTCGGAAATCGTATTAGAAGGCACCATCACCCCCGGTGAAACCGCAGCGGATGGTCCGGCAGGGGATCACATCGGCTACTACGGTCCCCAGCGGGATGACGCCCCGCTGATTCGCTTCCATGGCATGACCCACCGCAAAGACCCGGTCTACATGACCACCTTCAGCGGTCGCCCCCCCAAGGAAGACGCGATGATGGCCCTGGCCCTGAATCGGATTTATACGCCGATTTTGCGGATGCAGGTACCGGAAATCAAAGACTTTTTCCTGCCCATGGAGGGGTTGAGCTATAAGGCGGCGGTTATTGCGATCGACAAGGCCTATCCTGGCCAAGCCCGCCGCGCCGCCCTGGCCTTTTGGACGGCACTGCCCCAGTTCACCTACACCAAGTTTGTGATTGTGGTGGATCAGGCGATCAACATCCGCGACCCCCGCCAAGTGATGTGGGCGGTGACTTCAAAGGTAGACCCCGCACGGGATGTGTTTATCTTGCCGGAGAATCCCTTCGATCGCCTCGACTTCGCCACCGAGAAGCCAGGGCTGGGCAGCCGCATGGGCATCGATGCCACCACCAAGGTCTATCCCGAAACCGATCGCCCCTGGAGTGAAGAGCTACATCCCGATCCGGACACCGCTGCCCAGGTGGATCGCCGCTGGGCGGAATATGGGTTGGCAGACTTGGGTCTGGAGGATGTGAATCCCAATTTGTTTGGCTACGACATCCACTAACGCCATGGGAGGTTAAAAAAGAATCCGTGGGTGCTTCAGGCTGGCTAGTGATTATCCCCCGGCAAGACCATCTCGCCGATGGTCTCCTAATGGCGAAGCGGCAGGTGTTTGCCTCAGGGCAGTTCCAGGAGAAGTTTGGGATGGTGGCGGATCCGGAGGGGGCGATCGCCTCGCTTTACGCCATCAATCTGCCCCCTGATTTACCTGAGACTGATCGGGAAGACATTCTCCTGTCGATTCGAGACGAGCAGGAACCCCGGCGAGCCGCTATTCACCGGTATATAGCGGCACCAGATGTTGACCAGCAAATCGAAGCGTTGCGAGTCGCAGCGGGCTTTGAAGGCACCCACTCGGTGATCGACATTCCTACCGTGGAGCAGCTTTCACCCGTGCCAGCAATCGAGTTAATTGCCCACTTTGGCCACGACAGGCCCAATCTAGAGGCGGTGCGATCCCACGGCCATGAATTGGAAAACCTGGTGCGATCGCCGGGTTCAGGGGTCTGGTTTGAGGCCCAGGATGGGATAGGGGCTGATTTTTGGGTGATCGTTGGGATTTCAGGGGACTGATTGGCAACCGGACGAACCAATTCTTTTTTTGTGCGACAGTTAAACGTATACGGCCCAATTGCCCAGCAGCCCCACCCTAGGCCCAATGCTGCTGACGCCCCAAGACGACCATGCGCTAGAGAACACATTCATGAATACCTCAGGGGAACAGCAAGAACTGGAGGCTAGCGCGGTGCAAATACCGACAGGGCCTTTAGAGCTAGCGTCACCGATGTATATTGAGCGGCCCCCCCTAGAGGCGTTAGCCTACGCCGAGTTAGCAAAGCCGGGGAGCCTGATTCGGCTGAAGGCCCCTCGCCATATGGGCAAAAGTTCTTTGCTGCTGCGGATGATTGACCAGGCCCAGGCGCTGAATCTCACGGTTTGTACGGTCGATTTTTTGCAAGCTGATCAGGCTAGTTTTGCCAGCACCGACAAATTATTGCGGTGGTTATGCCGCAATGTTGCTCGACAACTCCAGTTACCCCTCAATCTGGATGACTATTGGGATGAGGAAATTGGCTATAAGGTCAGTTGCACCATTTGCTTTGAGACTGGACTGCTAAAACGGGCCTCCACCCCCTTAGTGCTGGTGTTGCAGGAGCTGGACCAGTTTTTTGCCCATCCGGACGTGGCTGCTGATGTGCTGTCTCTGTTGCGATCATGGTACGAGCAATCGCGGCGATCGCCCCTGTGGCAAAACCTACGGCTCGTACTCACCTATGGGACGGAAGCTTACATTCCCCTCAACCTAGAGCAATCACCCTTTAATGTAGGCTTGCCGCTGAAGTTGCCCGAGTTCACCCCGGAGCAAGTCGCAGATTTAGCCACCCGTTACGGTTTAGAGCAACGCCTAGAGGACGACTTTGGCGAGATCATGGAGAAAGTCTGGGAGCTGCTAGGGGGCCATCCTTATCTGACCCATCTGGCGATCGCCCACCTGCACCTCACGCCCAGCGCCCCCCAAGCGTTGTTAGCCCAAGCGACCAGTCCAACGGGCATCTATGGAAACTACTTACGCGCTTGCCTCGCGATCGTGCGCCAGCAGCCCGACCTGATTCAGGTTCTACAGGCATTGGTCCAAGCCCCAAATGGATTGCAGTTATCCTCACCACTGGTCTACCAATTGGATAGCTTGGGGGTGATCAAGCTCCAGGGTCATCGGTGTTACCTCAGCTGTCAGCTATACCAGCGCTTTTTTGCCGCCGAACTTGAGGACCTTGACGGGTTAGATCATCCATCCGCAAGCCTGAGCGTCGGCTCATCTTCAGCACCTCTGAATCGACTGGCGCAGGAAAATCAACGGCTTCAGACCTTGGCCTACACCGATGCCTTAACATGCATTCCCAATCGTCGAGCCTTTGATGTGCACTTACGACAGGTTTGGCAACGGATGGCCCAGAGCCAATCACCGCTGGCGCTGATGCTCTGTGATATCGATTATTTCAAGCAATACAACGACACCCATGGTCATCCCGCTGGCGATCGCTGTTTACAGTTAGTGGCCAAAATCCTACGGACCTGTGTGCGGAATACGACCGATTTTGTGGCTCGCTATGGCGGTGAGGAATTTGCCGTTATTTTGGCCCAGGCGGATATGGATGCGGTTTATACTCGGGCCGAAGAAATTCGGTCCCAGGTGAGCCTGAAAACACAGCAATCTCCCCTCCCCGGTGTCACCATTAGCGTGGGGGCAGCGATCTCTGCCAATGCCGAAAATCGCAATCCCCAGCAAATGGTACAGGCAGCGGATCATGCCCTCTATGAGTCGAAACGGCTCGGGCGCGATCGCATTACCTTTAGGACCCTGCCTTAGTCTGCTGTTCATTGCCAACGCTAAAGTCGTCGTGACAGTTTCCTCAGACACCCAACCTTCCATCACGCCACCGGCAATCGGACTGCAGTCGCCCTACCAGGTCGGGGGCAGTCTGGGTCCAGAGATGGGCTGCTATGTGGAGCGGCAAGCGGATACGGATCTGTATCACGCCTTAAAGGCACGGCAGTTTTGCTATGTGTTGAACTGCCGCCAAATGGGAAAATCTTCCCTGATGGTCCATACCCTCCACCGACTACAGGCCGAGGGCGATCACTGCGCCATCTTAGATGTGACCAGCCTTGGCCATCAGCAGGTCACCCTGACCCAGTGGTATCGCGGGGCCGTGGCCGATTTGGGGCGTAGTTTTGGGGTGCTCGACCGCATCAACCACAAAACCTGGTGGCAGGATCAGGGGGATATTCCAGCGGTGCAAAAGCTGGGGCGGTTCCTTCGCGATGTCTTGCTCATGGCCTTTCCCAACAAGGCCCTGGTGATTTGCATTGACGAAATTGACAGCATCCTCAGTCTGGATTTTGCCTTAGATGACTTCTTTGCCCTGATCCGATTTTGCTATAACCAACGGGCGATTGATCCCGAGTATGGGCGGCTCACCTTTGCCCTGTTTGGCGTCGCTACCCCTGGGGATCTGATTCAAGATCCCCAGGTCACCCCGTTCAACCTGGGCCAGGCTATTACGCTACAGGGCTTTCGCCTAGAGGACTGTCAGCCCTTGCTGACAGGGTTGGCCGATACGGGTCTAGATGCGGCGGCGACCTTGGCGGCGATTCTGCGATGGACGGAGGGACAACCTTTTTTGACCCAAAAGCTCTGTGCCCTGATTTGGCAAGACGGGCAGCATGCTGGGGAGAGAGCGGGCGTGACCATGCCTGGAGGCGAGGCGGCTGGGGTAGACCAACTGGTGCGCGATCGCCTGATCAATCAATGGGAAGCCCAGGATGAACCGGAACATCTGCGGACCATTCGAGATCGTTTGCTCCGCCATCCGGGCTATCGAGGGCGGTTGTTGGGGCAATATCAACAGATTTTGCAAAGGGAATCGATTCCCGCTGATGGGTCTCCCGAGCAGACTGAACTGTTGCTCTCCGGCTTAATTGCCAAGGGGGCGGCGGGGCTCCAGGTTAAAAATCCGATTTACCGCGCCGTCTTTGATGTCGATTGGGTAGACCAGCAATTCCAAGCCCTGCGCCCCTATGCTGAAGCGATCGCCGCTTGGCTCGCCTCTAACCGGCAAGATTCATCACGATTGCTGCAAGGACAGGCCCTGAGGGATGCCCAGGATTGGGGTCAAGACAAGCGACTGAGCAATGACGACTATCAGTTTCTGGCCGCTTCGGTGGAGGGCGATCTCCAAGCCACCCAGCGGGCGATAAGGGCTGAGCGAGCTGAGGCCATCGCGGCTCAACTGGCCCAGTCCCAGCGCCATACGCGCCTACAACGGGTGTTGTTGGGGGTGATCAGTGGGGCCTTTTGCCTGTCAACGAGTCTGGGCCTGGTGGCGTGGTGGCAGTCCCAGCGAGCCGTAGCGAGCAAATCGCCCGCCGCAGCGAAGTTCACGCCCTGGCCGCCTCAGCCCAGGGTTGGTTTGATTCCGGCGATCGGCTAGAAGCCTTGATCCAAGCGATCCGCGCCCGTCGGCAACTGGACCAGCTCCAGACTGCTGACCCGGCCTTAAGCCAAGATGTGGATGCCATCCTGAGAAGAATTATTTTCGGCATCAACGAAATCAACCAATTCTCGGGCCACCAAGGGGTGATTAGAGCGGTGGTCTACAACCCCAACGGTCGCCAAATCGCCTCGGCTAGCCAGGACGATACGATCAAACTCTGGCAGCCTGATGGCACCCTCATAGCGACCCTTTCGGGTCATCGTCGGGGCGCTTTAGCCCTGGCCTTTAGCCCTAAGGGTGACTGGCTGGTTTCGGGCGGCGGCGATGGCAGCCTCAAGGTCTGGCAACCCAGCACCGGGGAACTGCTGCAAAACCCATCGGACCATGGGGCGAGGGTGACGAGTCTGGCCGTGAGTCCTGGGGGCGATCGCTTTGCCTCGGGCGGGATCGATGGCCAAGTCAAACTCTGGCAACGAGATGGCACCCTAATTCGTGTTTTCTCAGGCCATGGAGCGATGGTCCGGGCATTGGCCTTTAGCCCCGATGGGCAACTGCTGGTATCCGCCAGTGCCGACAACACCCTGAAGCTATGGAACCCCAATCAGACCAGCCTGCCGGGGCAACCCATCACCACCCTGACGGCCCATGCCGCCACGGTCACCGATGTCACCTTTAGTCCCGACGGCCAGACCTTTGCCTCCGCCAGCACCGATAATACGGTCCGACTCTGGAGCCCCCAGGGTCAACTCCTGGACACCTTAGAGGGCCATCGGGCGGCGGTCGCCACAGTCCGGTTTAGTCCTGACGGTCAGATGCTGGTCTCGACCAGCGACGATCATGACGTGCGGTTTTGGCGCAGTAATGGCGAGCCTATTCTGGCCTATGGCGGGATTACGGCGGCGGGCTCAGCGATCGACTT
>JAQCKL010000229.1 GCA_027592485.1 Cyanobacteriota bacterium | reverse complement strand
CATGGCACTCACCGGAGATGGGAAATGCTTCTAGCTTATGTCTTAATGCAATTGGCGACTGCTATAACGGCAATCTCGGTCGCCTTAACAGCCCTAGAAACCGAAGGATGGTTGGTCCAGGAAGCCGAGACTCAGGTTTGGCATTACCGAAATCCTGAAGATGGGCACGGTTAACCCCATCGCGGCCCCTATCAACCCGACTCTAAGGGGTCACGCCATCACAGGATGGGCAAGGATTTTTATGTATTTCGACAGAGGCGGAACATCTACGCCCAAAATCCTCCGGGAAAATCAGGCCACCATGATAAAACAAAGGCAGTTAGCCCTAATGCCCCCTCAAGTAGGATTTGTTGTGTCCTTCCCCATGAGACAATCACCCGATAAATCGGCAGGTGAACAACTATGGTAAAAGTGGTATCCGTCCATTCCTTCCGTGGTGGGACTGGCAAATCAAATACAACCGCTAACCTAGCTGCCATTGTCGCCCGTCAAGGAAAGCGAGTCGGCATCGTTGACACCGACATCCAATCTCCTGGCATCCATGTTTTGTTCGGCTTCGATGAAAGCAAGATGTCGTTGTCTTTAAACGATTATCTTTGGGGGCGCTGCTCTGTTGAAGAGACCGCCTATGATGTCACCTCAACGCTTCAAAATACCGGTCTAGATCGCAGTGCTGTTTATCTGATCCCCTCTAGTTTGAAAGCGGGGGAAATCGCGAGGGTGCTCCGCGAGGGCTATGATGTCGGTCTACTCAACGATGGCTTTCAAGAACTCATCCACCGCTTAGATCTGGATTATCTTTTTATTGATACCCATCCCGGCCTGAATGAAGAGACACTACTGTCGATTACGATTTCTGACATTTTGCTTTTAATTATGCGGCCCGATCGCCAAGACTTCCAGGGTACTGCCGTTACAGTGGATATTGCCCGACGGCTGGAGGTGCCTAAAATGTTGATCATGGTCAACAAGGCCCTGTCTTCGTTTGATTTTCCGGCCCTCAAAACCGAGGTAGAAAGCACCTATGGCGCAACCGTAGCTGCTATTTTGCCCCTGACGGAAGAGATGATTCAGCTGGGGAGTAGCGACATTTTTTCCATCCGGTTTCCCGATCATCCCCTCACTCATATTTTAGAAACCGTAGCAGCCGCTTTGATGGATTAACCCAACGCAACCCAGCGCTCACTGGCAGGGTATTCAGCAGACTTCATTCTGCCCGTCGCCCCCTTTAAACTGAGCCTTAAGCTAAGCTGAGCCAGATGTGGATGTCATGACTGTAGAGAGGATCGGAATCTCGTGTTGAATCGAAAGTTGCTGCTGTCTGCACTGGCCATCTTGGGAACCTGGGGCATGGGTATGCCTGCCAGAGGACAAGCACTGCTCCCCTATGTGCTGCCTTTAGACGAGGATCGGCTAGAAGCCCAAGGCTTATTTTGGGCTCAGGAAGCCGCTCGCTTAGCCCAGTTTCAGCAATATCAAGAGGCCCTTGCCCAAGCCCAGTTAGCAGCCCAACTGGCTCCCAATGAGGCAGCGGTATGGGGCCTACTGGGCAGCCTCTATCTGCAGTTAGACTATCTGGATGAGTCGATTGCAGCCTTACAGCAGGCACGGCAATTAGAGAGCGATAACCCAGCCGTTTTATTTGCGTTGGGAACGGCCCATCTACGCAAAACGCAGTACTCAGAGGCGGTGCGCTATCTGGAGGCGGGGTTGCAGTTAGACCCTGAGAACCCAGGGGCGCGGTTTGATTTGGGTAACACCTATTTTCAGCTCGCACGTTTTGAACAGGCGATCGCCCAATATGAAGCCTCAGTGGATCTCGATCCTGAGTTTTGGCCTTCGATCAACAACATTGGTTTAGTCCTGTACGAGCAAGGCGATCATGAAGCCGCGATCGCCCGCTGGGAGGAGTCTCTCGACATCTCCCCAGAAGAACCCGAACCCCAATTGGCGATCGCCGTCGCCAAATATGCCCAGGGCCAGCGACAAGAGGCTTTAGCCCTAGGCATCGCAGCCCTAGAGCGAGATAGTCGCTATGCCGATTTGGAGTTCCTTACCCAAAACCTATGGGGACAGAACCTCCTGTCAGACACCGAGACCTTCTTTGCCGTACCGGCTGTGCAAGCCATTCTAGTCCAGCTCTAAACGCGTCTTCCCCTGGTGTCAATGTCCTCTGACGATCAAGCCCTCACCGGGATTATTGCCCAGCAGATTGAGGACTCTCCTCAACGCCGGATTCCCTTCGCGGCGTTTATGGACCTAGCCCTTTACCATCCTCAACACGGATATTATGGTGCGGGCAATCAGCAGCTCGGCCCCACCGGGGATTTTATTACCGCCAGCCATTTAGGCAGTGACTTTGGGGAACTGCTGGCCGATCAATTGGCGGAAATGTGGGTTCGCCTAGGGCATCCCCATCCTTTCGATTGGGTGGAAATGGGTGCCGGTCAGGGTCAGCTTGCCCACCATGTCTTAGGGCGACTAAAAACCACCCATCCCAACTGCTTCAAGGCCGTAAGCTGCACCCTGATCGAAACCTCTCCTGCCCTCCAAGCCGCTCAAAAGCGTCAGCTTCGGTCCTGGCAAGACCAGGGCGTCCCCATTGCCTGGAAAGCCTTAGCGGACCTGCCTCCCAATACCTGGACAGGTTGTCTCTTTTCCAATGAACTGGTGGATGCTTTTCCGGTCCATCGGGTAACGCTCACCGATACGGGTCTACAAGAGCAATATGTGGGTCTGACGCCAGGGGGCGATCGCAGCTTTGAAACGGTGCTCGGACCTTTGTCCACATCGGCTCTGGCTGACTACTTTAAGTGGGTCGGCATTGACCTCGCGCCACCCCGTTACCCGCTTGGATATACCACCGAAGTCAATGTGGCGGCCTTGACTTGGAGCGCCGCGATCGCTGAGCGCTTACAGCGGGGGTATGTACTGACCATTGATTACGGCTATGACGCCCAACGGTATTACACCCCCCAGCGCACCCAGGGCACCTTACAGTGCTACAACCGCCATCGTCATCACAGCGATCCCTTTTATGATGTGGGCTCCCAAGACATCACCGCCCATGTCGACTTCACTGCTTTGATTAACCAGGGCAAGGCGCATGGCCTAGAATGCCTGGGCCAGCGGCCTCAAGCCTTGTTTTTGATGGCGTTAGGGTTGGGCGATCTCCTAGAAGCACTCCGCAGCATTCAGGCTACCGACGGCAAAACCCTACAAGCCGCGATTCAACACCGCAATCACCTGCAGAGCTTAATCAATCCCATCGGCTTGGGTCAATTTCAAGTGCTCTTACAAGGAAAAGGGCTCTCACCCCAGGCATTATCCTGCCCCCTAAAAGGCTTTTCAAACCCAGGGTAGTAACGAGCGCCCCCTCAACACCTGGGCAACAGAGGCATCCTTATTTGAGGGTTCCACCACAAACCCCCAACAATTAGAGAAAAGACTTACCCGGACCAGGGCAGTCTACGCTATCCTCAAAGACGCTAACGTAAACCATTCACTGCACTGCGATGGGTATAAACCCTGTCCAGTCTATATATTGCCCCCGTCTGGTATGAGCGATACGTCAGCATTCATTGCAGGCTGTGCCACCACCGGCGCAGCAGCATGAGTGCTGCTGCTTGCCCGCATTAGCCTGAGCGAATCCCCTGCCAGCGTCAATCTAGACACAGGCTCCCAAAGCAGCCCAGAAGCCGTCATTCCGGTTCCGGCTCCTCCCCCACCGGACGCCTCTAGTACATCCTTCTCAGGGCAAGAAGACTTAATCAATATTCTGGAACAACAACAGACCCTCACCAAACAGCTGGATGAACAGCTCTCCCAACAAGAGGATTTGATTCGCGATTTAGAAACACAATTACAAACTCAAACGGTTGAAACCCAAACCCTCGCCGCCCGCCTCACCACCTACGAACAATCGGTCAGCAGCCTCACCTCTCAGCAGCAGCGCTTAGCTGGGGTACAGCAAGATACCGACCAAACCCAAACCTCCCTGCTATGGGTCGGGGCAGGTTTAGTGCTGATGGTCTTGATCGGAGGGGCCGTCGTGGTCCTGATCCTGGTGGTGTTAGTCGCCTTTCAGTCCCGCCACCGTCAATCCCAACCCAATTCCATTGTTTACTCAGCCGATATTCCGCCCCCGGCCTATCCCTACTACCAGCAAGAGTTTTTACCCATACCGAAGCGGCCCCGTCGGGTTCAGGCTCAGGATGTCTACGACTATGACTAAGCCACAGCGTTGGGACTAGGGGCAATCTACTGATCTGGTGAACCTGCCGCTAACCCCAGCACCCAGTTGCGCATCAATTCATTGACTTGGCTCGGTACTTCATCATGGGGGCAATGCCCTGCAGCCAGGAAATGGGCGTCTAAGGTCGGATAATACTTGAGAAAAGCTGCATGCCGTTGCCGGGTATTCATCCAAGGATCTCCCTCTCCCCATAGCAACAATAATGGTGCCACCATTCGCGCCAGCAACGTATCCACCTTGTCTCCTGAGGGCGACTTAAAAACAGACGCAAATACCGCCGCAGCCCCGGCATCATCTGCGGGCCGCCTGATCTCCTCCACCAGTTGATCCGTCACCGCCGTCTGATCCACATAGACCTTCGCGAGGGTCTTCCGAATCATCGAGCGCTGCCGCACATACTGAAACAACAGCCAACTGGGTAAAGGCGACAGCAACAACGTCCGCATTGCTTTGGCAACGCTCCTTTTCACCGGACTGACCGGCGGCGACATCGCCTCACTAAACGGTCCAGCACTATTAAGCAAAATCACCCCAGCGACCCAATTCGGTTCAGCGGCAGCCACGCATAAGCTGGCATATCCTCCCAGGGAATTACCCGCCAGCACAACGGGCCGACCAATTTTAGTCTGAATAAAATCCTGGAGCTGATCACGCCAGAGGGCACCACTGTAGACTTGGGCGGGCTTAGCCGATCGCCCAAACCCCAACAAGTCAATGGCCCACACCTCAAAGTCAGCCTGCAGCTCTGCGATATTCTTGCGCCAATGATCGGTTGAGGCCCCAAACCCGTGGATCAGGAGCAGGGGAGGGCGTTCAGGATGAGCATCCCCAGCCTGCACATAGTGAATGGCATGGCCTTGCCATTGCCAATACTGGCCCACAAAAGCGGGAGTCCCATGGATATCGGCCAGATTCAACGGCCCTGCAGCAATTTCAGCGGTCATCAACCTTTTATGTAAAGGAGTATGAAGATAATAGTAGCGAATGGAGTCTATCAATAGATGACCGTCGGGTTGAAGCAAGGCATCTTTACACTGATATGAGATCTCCCCTACGACTACCATGCCTGCCCTCTCCCGTCCCAGTCGGCGTCGACCCGCCAAGCGAACTGCCCTGTGGTTCGAGCGCATTCTTGCCTTCATTGGTCTAGTGAACCTGATACTGGTCCTCTTCGACACCAGCTACATTCGTTTTCGGGATATTTACTTGCAGTTCATCCCGGAAGTGACCGTCTGGTATGGCGAGACGCTCAAGGGGATTGAGCCGGAGCGATCGACGGTCGCGTATCTGGAAACCGTCGAAAAGCTCAAGGAGCAGGTCGCCCAAACGGGATTGACATCCATTCAGGCGGAAACCTTGTTGGCAGACTTGCGGGAGAAAAGTCAAGCCTTGATTGATGAAAACCCGTTCCAAATTGCGAATAAATCAGGCACCCTAGAGCGCATCAAAAATCAGATGCGCGATCGCACTGGCACGGATTCCTCCAAGCGGGCCTTCGCCACCTTCTGGAGTGTGGGCTATCTCACCCAAGAGGGTTGGTCCCAAGAAATCAGCTATTTCAACGAAGACATCATTCCGCTCATGGAAACCAACTACTTTCGCCGCATTGGTGAAGATGGTGGACCGCTCGATCTCTTTGTCCTCCTAGATGGTTGGTTTGTCGCCCTATTTGGTTTAGAGCTCCTGGCTCGAACCTTTTACATCAGCCGCCGCTATCAAAATGCCAATTGGCTCGACGCCCTGCTGCTACGGTGGTATGACCTCTTCTTTTTTCTTCCCTTCTGGCGATGGTTACGGGCCATTCCCGTCCTGATCCGCCTCAATCAATCCCAACTGGTCAATCTCATCCCCCTGCGAAACCGCATCAATCGCGTCTTCATTACTAACTTTGCCGTAGAGCTCACCGAAGTCGTAGTCTTACGCATCATCGACCAGATCCAAAACCTGATCCGCGACGGGAACGTCACCCAGTGGCTCCTAGCCACCGGCTCTGGGCGTCGCTATGTTGATCTCAATGGCATTGATGAAGTCCAGGCCATTTCGACCCAAGTCAGCACGCTCCTGATCTATCGGATCCTCCCCAAGATCAAGCCGGAACTTGATGCCGTCCTGCACCACACCCTGACCAACGCCTTTAACGAAGCCCCAGGCTATAAAAGCTTTCGGCAAATTCCCGGTCTAGGTGCCCTACCCGATCAGATCGCCCAACAAGTTGTTTCCCAGGCATCCGCAACCCTCTACAGCACTCTCACCGGGAGCTTGGCCGATCAAAAGGGTGGAGAGCTGACCCAAACGCTAATGGAACAATTCGGTGACAGCCTGAGGGCCGAGCTCCAAACCGGCAAAACCCTAGAAGAACTACAAGCCCTGATCATCGATCTACTCGATGAGGTCAAGATTAATTACGTTCAGCAATTGGACGCAGAAGACGTAGAACAGCTGATGGAGGAAAATTACCGCATCTACAACATCACCCAACAAAAGCAATGAGCCTAGGAATGGGCCATAACCGTGTCTCGGCAAGCTCTGACCGGGACGTTTGTATGAACATACGCTAAACTATCTCAACGGAGCCAACCCTTTTGCTGGTTTCTCCCGTGATTCTGAGACTCAAGGGAAGTGGGTAACCCCCACTTTTTTTATTGGGCACCGTTATGACCCATCCACTCATTCCTGACATTCTGGATCTCGCTCAGCCGATTGCGGAGCAGCTCAACTTAGACATTGTTGAGGCGGTTTTTCAAACCAATCAAGCCCCCCCAGTGTTGAGAGTCGATATCCGTAATCGCCATAAGGCAGACACCGGCTTAGATGATTGTGAACGGATGAGTCATTCCCTAGATGAAGCCTTAGAGGTCTCTGGCCTGATGCCTGGAGCTTACGTCCTGGAGGTGTCTAGCCCAGGGGTTAGTCCTATTCTCTTAACAGATAGGGATTTTA
>JAQCKL010000228.1 GCA_027592485.1 Cyanobacteriota bacterium | reverse complement strand
GCATGGCACTCACCGGAGATGGGAAATGCTTCTAGCTTATGTCTTAATGCAATTGGCGACTGCTATACGCCATACTGCTGATACTGTTGGCAGCGCTGGATGTAAAGGAGTGCGGCTTGGTCGTCAGGATTTTCTGCCACGAGTTTTTCAAAGATCAGTCTGGCTTCAGTAAAGGTTGATGGTTATAGGCGGTGATAGCTTGTTCGAACTGTGGACAAGTACGGGTTTTTAAAAGTTGGATGCCTCGATTTCTGTTTCGAGGCAACAGCTTTTTCGCATTGGCACTGAGTGGGTCAAGGCAGCTTTGCGGGAAGGTTGGAGACTAGTTCAACGGGTTCGTTTCTGCCGTAATCATGCTCCTGAACCGGTGATGGCTTCGAGCAGGCAGCATCAACGCACAACTCAGCGGCTAGAGTTCAAGGTATGCTCATTTGCCTATGAACCTGACTAACTTTTGTCAGTCAACCAGGTGCTCACCTGCTTTTTTAGGGCCTTAGCGCACCGTAAAAAGCCCTGTCATAGCCCCAGCAGCCCCAACAGCAGCGGGGCAGAGCTTTGCATCACCGTCGCCAGTTGACTGACATCCGACACCGTAGCGGTTAGCCCCTTGAGGGCATTCATCGCCATCGAACAGAGTTTGGCCACCCGTTGCTCCGGCGGCTTTTTTCCCTCCTCAGCGATTGTGTCCACCGCCTCCAGCGCCTCCTTTTTTTGCTCATCAGAGAGGGTGGTATCGACGTCAATGGCCTGCTGAATGCTGGACAAAATGTCGGCCAGTTGACCACTGCCCGCCATATTCACCCCCCGCAGTTGTTGAATGCTGGTGGTGACTTGACCACTGAGGGTGCTGAGAATATTGGAGCCCACCACATCTCCGCCAATGCTGACCCTGGCCCCGCTAGAGAAATCCACATTGCCGCTGAGGTCGCCGCCGACGTTGATATTGTTTTGGTTGGTATTCATGGTCATGCCTCCTGCGTTTTGAATCATGTAAATCTGGTTGCCTTCCCCCTGGATCATCACCGGGCTACTGCGCTCGGCCAGTTGACCCGTCAGCCGTTCAATCATCTGCTGTTGGTTGGCAAACAACTGCCGCACATACTGAATTTCCGAGTCCTTAGCTTGCAGGGTGAGTTCATAACCCGCCTCTAGCCGCTGCACCGCCGTTCGATATTGGGTCGCCAGTTCTTGATGCACCTCCGCCTTATCCAACTGGAGCAAATTATCGCTTTTGCACCGCAAAGAGATCGGGGGCTTGGTAATTTAAAGCGGTTTGGGTGAGGGCAAAGGCCAATGCCTGGGGGTTAACCGCCTCCTGGAAACTAAGGCTAATGCTGCGTTGGATAGTGGCAATCCAGGCTTCAAACTCCCCCGGCTGAAACTCGCTCCGCTCGGGCTGGGGATCAAGAAAGTGGCCCTTGGGGCTACGCCGTAAAAATACCCGCTGGCAGGTGACCCCCTGAAACCGGGTTCTGGGGCTGATGTGCCAATCTTCAATGCAAATGTCGGTGAGGGTGGCCCCAGACAGGTCGGCATTCACCAACTGCGCCTGGGCCAAATTGCTGCCGGTGAGGTTAGCCCCCCGCAGGTCAGCCCCGGTGAGGTTAGCCCCGGTGAAGTCCATGTCTTGCAGGTCGGCGGGGGGCAACTCGGCGGTGTGGCGCAGGTTGATGCCCTGCAAGTTAAACCCCCGAAAGTCCTTGTCGGCACTGGTGCCCTGGGTGATCAGGGTTTGAACTTTGGGATGGTCGAGGTCGAGGTAGCGGTTGTCGGTGCGGGCACGTTCGAGCCGTTGGGCATGGCGAAAGCAGGTGCGGTAGAGCGATCGCCCCCGCAGGTCAGTATTGGCCAGGGTGGCCCCGGCAAAGTTCACCTGGTTAAGATCCAGTTGGTGAAAGGAGGTACCCCCCAGACACCCCCAGGCCAAGGCCCAATTGCGCACCTGATCGGGATGATGCCAAGGGGTGCGGCGACGACGGTTGGCCACCCAAGCCAGCAGGGCCACAGCTACCGCAAAGGTGATGCCCACCCCTTGGGCCAAGCGGGCTTGGGCATCGGTGGCCGCTGGAATCCCAAGCTCCTGATAAGGATTCGGATCGCTGCCTAGGGCTCCCCCCGCGATCGCCCCCACCATAACCAACACCAGCCCCAGCCATTTCACCCGTGCCGCCCGCAGGCAAAGAATATCCACCGCCGCCAAGGCCGAGCGCGTAAACATAAAAACGACCGCACACATGGTCCAGCAGATCAGAACGGTCAGGGTGGTGGATAGAAAATAATTCTCCACCAGGTCAATCGCCCCCAGTTGGCCCAAGAGGGTTTGCAGCAGCAGGCTGCTACTCAGCCCCGCCAACCCCACCCCCAGCGCCCGCTCCCACGGCTGGTAGGTGACGGCCCAAAGCCACAGAAGCAAGATCAGGGCGGTGGTTAAAGACTCATAAAACGTATTCCCAAACTGCCCTTGACTCTGCACTTCTAACCCCAGGGCGGCACCCAAAACCCCAAGTAAGGCGCTGGTCACCAGGCAGCCCATCCCCAAGCCCCCCAGCGCGATCACCTTGTGCAAAGGCTTTTGACCCGCGATCGCCCCCTGAAAATTCTTGGGCAATGCGGTCTGTTCAAATCGCTGGCCTCGAATATCTTGGCCAGGCTCAGCTTTTAACACATCAACCACACAATGCACCCTCGAAATGGTTAGGGAGGAAACACGGCTGCATCTTGTCACTACTCAACCATGAAAAACCGCGATCGCATCTCCCCAAAATCTTAAGAATTATGGATTTCCCAAGGTCTACGAATAAGGGTCTAACGATAATTGTTTTTTCCTGCCAGTGGTGTAGCCTGCTTTTGCGAACCGCAAGCCAAACTCAACGCCAGCAAGATAGCCCGCTTATTTCCGGCTTTAGCGGTGGGATGCCGTACAGGCGTCTTGATTGAAGGCGAAGGCTTGGGCTGCCAATGGCCTAGCCGTTCAGATCGGCCTTGAGCAACTACCAACTTCTCCTTAATCTTGGGTGCAGCTATGCGGCATTTTTCCTCGGATGATCAAGCGACGGTTGCCCATCCATCCCATGGGGGCGAGCGGTGGTCATTACAGGGCAACTTAGGCAGAGGTCGCTGGCGGCGATGGTTTCGGGTCGCTGGCACGGGCGAAGAGAGTGACATAGAGGTAGACCCCGAGCCAGAAAACTGGGCAAGCGTCTTAGAAATTATTCGTGAAAAGCAATATGGCAAGCGAGTTAGCCAATTTACCGTTAATCAAGATCAGTCTGCATTTATGCCCCTCTCGTCGTTGGAAGTGGGCACAGAGCGAAGTCAAGCCATTTGTCGCATTGCCCGCTATTTTTCCATAGACACCTTGGGGGAGCTGGTCGATAGCATCAAAGCTTCACCTAACGCAGCAGATTATCAAAATGCTGACCTGCTAAAAGAAATTTTCACGATTCCAGAACAAATTGCAACTGAGATTTTTAAGGGTGGGGGTGACCCTTTGGACGCCCTGAAAACCCTCAATGAATCCCAGCTATCAAAACTTAATCCCATTGCGATCGGGACTGGTTTTCTGGTCGGGGGCACCCACTTAATGACCAATAACCATGTTATTTCTGACGCCATGGAGGCAGCTGAATGTGTTGCTCAATTCAACTACGTTAAGGATGCATTTGGAGGTGTTCAGAAAACCGTAGACTATGAGCTAGATCCAAGCTTTTTGTTTATTACTAATCCAGATCTAGACTATACCTTGGTGCAACTGAAGGCTGGGATGTTCACACGCCAAGCAGGGTATGTGTTTAGTTGGTTGCAGCTTTCGGGCGATGAGACCCTAGTTGTCCCTGGAATCAGCGGTGAACAAGTGCTGGAAATGCAGGGTCAAGGGAATCGTGAGCCTATTTCTGACATTGTTCAAGCTGCGAAAGCCAAATCAATTCTGGGCGATCGCGTCTTCCTGGTTCAACATCCCAAGGGTCAGCAAAAACAAATTGTCCAGAATGACAATCGAGTCTTAGATTATGACCAGCAAGGTCTGTTAAAAAATTTCCTGCGGTACACCGCTGCATCTGACTATGGTTCCTCTGGCAGTCCGGTGTTTAACACCAACTGGGATTTGGTCGCACTGCACCACGCCGTCCTTGCCCCGGTGCCTGAACCTGAGAAGACACCTAGGCTTGATCCTCCATTGCCAGCATCGGAGTCGTCAGCATTGGAGTCTGAGCCTGCCCCAGTATCGGAGTCTGAGCCGCTGCCTTTGCATCAACCAGGTCAGCCCAACACAAGTCAAACCGATCAATACCAGGGCCAAGGGGTCAGAATTTGTCGCATTGTGGAAGATTTACAAGCGAAAAGTGTAAACCTCCCCAAACTGAAGAACTTTATCGAGGACTTTATCGTTACGGCTGAGAACCTCCACAACACTGCACTACCGGGAGCACTGAGCTTTTCAGGGGGGAATGACCAATACATCAGCCTGGATAATGCGGTGGGGCTGCTGAGTGCCAGCGTTGACGGTACGGTCAAGTTGTGGAGCGCGGCAGGTCTAGAGCTAAAAACGCTGTCCCTGGACAGCCAGGGGATGACCGCTGGGATTGAGCACATTAGCTTTAACCCTGCGGGCACGCGGATGGCCGTAGCGAGATCACCCCAGTCTGGCCAGCGCGGATGGATAGAACTGTGGCACCTCCAAGGACAAACCCTGGACGCGATGCAGTTGCTTAAGGTTCACGATTTGAGGAGTGATCGTCCCATCAGGGATGACAAGGCCGCCATTGGCAGTCTGGGCTTTAGCGATAATTTTTTTGGTCAAGGGGAGGTTATTCTCGCCCTTAGCACCGATGGCTATCTGGATATTTGGCGAACTATCGACGGCACCTTACTTACCCCCCCCCTCGATGTCGTCGCCCAGGAGATTGCCCTGCTACCATCGCAATCGGAGCTAGAGGAGAAGATTGACAGACTCAATCAACGCATTAGTAGCCTAGAACAGGACATCAGCGAGGAGCTGCAACGCTATTGGCAGCTAGATCAAAGCATTCCAAACGAGGAGAAACAAAAGGAACTACAACGCTATTGGCAGCTGAAAGATACCTTGGACACTGTTAAAGCCGAACGGACCAAACACGAGAGGGATCTAAACCGAAAAAACAGCTAGGCCAGCGGCACCATATCCTACACCCTGCCCACCCCCCTCCTGATCTATAGCGCCCAGCACGAAGTGCTGCTCTACAGTGCTCCGAATTCATTACTAGTGCTTCGGCAGCTCGATGGGACGCCGACACAGATAAACGTCCCTGGCATCACCGCCGTGACCGTGGCCCCCAATGGCCAGGAAATTGCCCTGAGCGCCCCAGACGGCATCACTTTTTGGAAATTAGACAATACCCAACAACCTCGCTGGCTCCCTGCCAGTGGGGAGCAAGTGTTAATGTACGGTGCTAATGGTCAGAGCTTGATGGCGATTTCAGCGGGTCAAGTGCGATTTTGGGAGGATGTACTGCCTGAAAGCAGTCGCAACAGCTATCCTGCTCCCCATCTAGTTAACTCAATTATTTCAGAACCCTCTGCGAATACTCGCAGTACTAGCTTTGCCCTCAGTGCTGATCGAACTGTTCTAGTTGTGGCGTTGAGTGATGGCAGAATTAACCTCTGCCGATACGGTGGATATCGATCAAACAGAGTTAAAACCCTTTTTCATGGGGGCGTCGTTGGCACCCTCCACAATCCCACCGCGCTGGGGGCTGCCCGCCCCAACCCCTTCTCCTTTGTGGGCAAAACTGTCTACACGTTAGAACTGCGGGTGCAACCCCACCTCAATGCCTCTGGTTCTATGTTGGCCAAGGGGTCTCGCATTGGCCTGGAGTATGAGATCTCCGTTGCCAATGGCAGGTTTCTGGTGGCCATTGGCGAACACACCACTCTTGACGGTGGGGTCTACCAAAGTGGTCGCTTTACACACCTCGCAGTAGTCGTGCAAGAGGGACTGGCCCCAGCAATTTATCAAGACGGTGAACCTGTAAAACAGGAGGTTTGGTACAGGGCATTTAACAACCCCAACCCGCCGATCCCCGACGAAATTGCCAAAACACCGCTTCTGATCGGCGGCAGCATTACAGACAACTACCCCCGAGAACGGGTTTGGACCAGCGATCAGGCCATCTTGTCAGAGGTCCCCAGCTTTGGGGGCATGATTTTGGAGGTTCGCATTTGGAACGTTGCCCGGAGCCAAGCGCAAATTCGGGCGGATCAAAATCGACGGTTGCCTCTTAACTGGGCTAAAGCTAATGGGTTAGTGGGCTATTGGCGGTTTGAAGAAACTCAAGATAACCAGATCATTAACCTAGTTGGGGATGGAGACTATGGGATGATCGTGGGGGCAGAGGCCGTCCCCCAAACGGATGTGCCCCAGCGGTTCGTATCGGGTTTACAGTTTCCCTCTCCGAGTAGTGAGGTGAACTGTGGTCATGATGCCAGTCTGGCCACACCCACCGCCATAACAGTGGAAGCCTGGGTAAAGCATCATTTTGGGGATGGCTGGATTGTGCATCGTTTAGACGCCAATAAACCAGGGTATGCCTTGGCTTGGCGAGACAATAAGATTCGGGTGATTTTGCAATCCGCCAAAGCCGTCACCATTGTCGATACCCAGCAGCCTGCCCCCAGCGATCGCGCTTTTCACCATATTGCCTTTGCCTGGGCACAGGCGTTTGAGGAAATTCAGATTTACATTGACGGCAGACGCCAGGATACGGTGTCGATTAAAGGGGATTATGAAGCGATTTTAATTGATGGCCAATATCGCAGTACGGCACTCTTCAAAGATGCTTTGGCGACTGTAGAAACGCCCCTGGTGATTGGCAAAGCTTTCTCGCCCCAGGCCCATCGCAGTTGGGTGATGGCCGAAGTGCGTCTATGGAATGTTGCCCGCACCCAAAACCAAATCCAGTTCATGATGGCCAAACATATCCCGCAAGCCACCCCTGGGTTAGTGGGCTATTGGCGCTTGGATGACGGCGGGGCGATCGCCCGTAATCGGGTCGCTGACTGGCAGGGCCGTAGCGGCCCAGGGCACCACGGCAACATCCAATCGACGCAGTGGTTTCCGCGTACCGCATCTGCCTTGCTCACCCCTGAGGACGAGTCAAGAAATATTGACCCACCTGTGGATGGCCCAGGTATTGACCCACCCGTAGACGGACCAGGTGATGA
>JAQCKL010000227.1 GCA_027592485.1 Cyanobacteriota bacterium | reverse complement strand
GTCATCACTGAACATTACCATTGCAGCTAATGGCTCGCCAGCTAAAAACGAAACGTTGGCAGTTACCTTTTTTGAAACACATCTGAGGGCAATGCCACTGCTGGGGGCGGGGTTTGTTAGGCTTAGGAGTCCAAAAAATGGGGCCGCGATCGCCATCTCCCCATGTCGATCCGTTTTGTTTTATCCGTTTTGTTTTAAATATTGCTGTGCCCGCGAGTTTGTCTCTGTCTTCGGCCAGTGCCTTCCGGCCTGACCCCGGTGAAACCCTGTTCTACGACACCCTGGTCGTAGGCAATACTTTGGCGGCCTACACGGCGACCCTGGCAATTTTGCAGGCGGGGGGACAGGTCTGTTGGGTCAAAGCAGGGGCGGCAGACGTGGCGCTGACCGGCCCCAATCCGCTGGAGCCCCAGGCCGGTAGCCGGGTGCCGAGGCGCTTGCAACTCCCCCATCCTTGCCGCTGGTCCCGCAGTCAGCAGCAATTTTGGCAGCAGGAGTGGCAGCAGGAGCGATTGGGACCAGGGCTCCTGGAGGCCCAAAGATTAGGGGATACCCAGGCACCGTCGGGGGTCACAAAAACCCAGAAACTGCGCCAGGATCTGGCCCCTTACTTAAGTAATCAGCAACTGGTCCTGATTCCGGCGGCGATACCGGTGCAGGTGCTTTACAGCCAGGCCCAAACCCAGCGGCGAGTCTATCAAGTGGTGTTTCAGGGGGCGGATCGACGCTTTCAGGTGCATTGCGGCTTGACCTTGGATGCGACCGCCCAGGGGGTGCTGTCACGGCTGCTCGAAAAAGCGGCGGGCGCACCCTTGGGGGCAGCCCAGGTGATCTTGACTGAGGCCGATCGCTATCCCGCCCGTCGCCGCCCCGCCCGAGGCACCTGTTTTGACGACACCATTGGGGTGGTGGCAGCGGCAACGGATTGCGGTCCCCAGGGGGCGCGATCGCGACCGATGACGGTGCCGTTGCGATCGCTCATCCCCGCCGATACCGATGGGTTTTTGCGAGTGAGCCAGCCAGGGAGTGTGCCCGCCCTGCAGTCGCTCTGGCAGCAGCCCTCAGTACAGTGGGCCTTGGGGGAAGCGGCGGGCCACATTGCCGCCCTATCGGCCCGAGCCCCCGATGGCTTCCGCAGCTTGGTCCACCAATCCCAGTGGCGGCGACGGGTCCAGGGGCAACTCACCCACCACGGCATTCCCATCTTTGCCTTTGACGATGTGGACCATGACGACCCCGACTTTGAGGCGATTCAAGTGCTGGCGGCGGCCGGGATTGTGCGGAGTATGAGCGATCGCGATCTCCACTTTCGCCCCGAAACCCCAGTGACTCGGGCGGTGGCGGCAACGGCATTAGTGCGGCTGGCCGCACCGGCGGCTGAGCCCAACGGTCTAGCGCTGCAAGATATTTTCCCTACCCACTGGGCCTGGCAAGCGGTCACCACAGCCATCAGCGCTGGCTTGATGCCGATGCTAGAAGCCCAACGCTTTGGGCCGAGCCAGGTGCTCTCGCGGCAGCAACTGTATGGACTCGTACAAGCCCAATGGCCAGAGGCGAAGCTACCGGCGTTTAGCCCAGATGATCGCCCAGCCCGACGGCGGCACTTATCACGGCTGTTATATCCGCTTTTGAATAATGGGTAAGACAGGCACCCAGCGGTCAGGTTCATCAATCTCCTATCATTAAGGCATGTTACAAGCCTGGGATCTGCTGAACCGATGACCGCCCAATTGATTGCCCCGATCGCCCTCAAAGATCTCCGCAAGCAGGACTGGACCTGGCGGGGTCACCGGATTCGCTACACCATTGAGGGCACCGGTCAGCCGTTGGTGCTGATCCACGGGTTCGGGGCCTCCATTGGCCATTGGCGCAAGAATATTCCGGTCTTAGCAGCAGCAGGCTACCAAGTCCATGCCCTGGACCTGCTGGGGTTTGGGGATTCGGACAAACCGGCCCTCGACTACAGCCTCGACCTCTGGGTGGCACTACTCAAGGACTACTGGCAGGAATTCATCCAGCAACCGGCGGTGTTTATCGGCAACTCCATCGGCGGGTTGCTGGCACTGATGATGTTAGCGGAAGCCCCAGAGATGGCTAAGGGTGGGGTGCTGCTCAACTGTGCGGGCGGGCTCAACCATCGCCCCGATGAGTTGACGGCACCGTTGCGGCTGGTGATGGGCACCTTCACGAAGCTGGTGAGTTCGGACCTGCTGGGGCCGTTTATTTTTAACCAGGTGCGGCAGAAGTTTCGGATCCGGGGATCGTTGCGGCAGGTGTATCGCAACCGGGAGGCGATTACAGAGGATCTGGTGGAGATGCTCCATGGCCCATCCTGTGATCCGGGGGCGCAGAAAGTGTTTGCGGCGATCGTCACCGCCCCACCGGGACCGCGACCGGAGGCGCTATTGCCTCAGATCCAGCAGCCGTTGTTGGTGCTCTGGGGGGAAAACGACCCCTGGACACCGATTAAGGGGGCGGATATTTATCGACGATTAAGTGAGGATGCGGGGGCGGCGGTGACGTTCCACAGCATCCCAGAAACCGGCCATTGTCCCCATGATGAGCGGCCCGAAGTGGTGAATGAGCAGATTTTGGCTTGGTTGCAAAAGGCTCAAATCCCCTCCTCGGAGGGGTAGCCGTAGGCCGGGGTTACGAATGGTCGATCATCAGCCAAGGCAGCCAGAGACCGGGTTCGGCACCCACCTGATCACGGGAAATGTACTCGACACAAGTCCGTGCCTGGTCAAACGTATCCATCAAACCCTGCTGGTTTGGGCGGATTCCCAAGGCTTGCTCGACCACGGTATCCAGACCATTGCAGAGCCAAGAACAGGACAGGGCATGGTCGAACACCAATGGTTCAAACCCGAGAATGTTGCCACCGGGGGTGGGTGCTGTTTGGGTTCGGATCGCTTCGTGGATGCCTTGCCGACCGGCGGGGGCGAATCCGGGTTGCGGGGGGGAGGGTTCGGCAGCGCGGCAGAAGTCTGCGGTCATGGTCCGATGCAAGGCCAGTTCCAGCACTTTGACATCGGGCAGATGGCTCAGCACCAGGGCGACCAGCTCCTGGGCGGAGGGTAGGTCCATGATCACGTTGGGCCAGCCGATGCGGGCACCAAAATGTTGCGTGGCCCAAGCGGTGGCAGTGGCGAGGCCGGAGGCATCTAGTTCAAAGGCTTTGGCGTCTTCGAGTCGGTTCTCTGGGGTGTCTTGGGTCCAGTCGATGCACCAGGTGTCGGGGATGAAGGGGGCGATGCAGTTTGAGGCACTGAGGATGCGATCGGGCAGCAGGGTTGGGGAGGAGTAGGCAGGTCTCGTCACCTCACGGGTAATCAGGAAACCGGCAGAAACGAATTCGCTGAGTTCACTTTCGAGCATCCTATCGGCCCCACGCATTGTATGTTCAGTAGCAGGGCAGCTCACCTGTTGGCTAGTAATAGCCAATCGCTACACTCTGGAGGCCATACTTAGAACCGATATATGTAAGGTACGCAGTAGGTGAGTAACCGCTGATACCCAGCGGACGGCTAGTGCAGTCTGATGTCAGCCAGTGCTCTGGCCCGCTTGCAGAATTCCTGGCCTGAATTTCCTAGCCTCAATGCAACATGGGCCGCCCCGTACCCATTGATGCGGTGAGTCGAGGGGGGAACAGCCAGCGCGACAAGCCCCGCGTCACGCGCGGCATCACGACATAGGTCATCAACAGCACATTGCAGAGGGTACTCACCAACACGGCAAGCGGCCGGGGGAGAACCTGGAGCGCGTCGGCCAGGATCGGGGCCAGAAAGAGGATCAACGGGTAGAGTCCGATCACCGTTGCAATCACCATCTTGTGCTTCGCTGGCGGGCGGTGACTGGCTCCGGCTGGGATCTGAAACCAGAACTCGAGTCCGGTGACCGTCTGGATTTGCACGTCGCCCACCGTGAAAGCCTCGCCTCGCTTCAGCCAATCACGGGCCGTTTCCGATTCTTGCCAGGCGGCGAGCTGCTCCGGCGTCGCGTAGCGAAACAAGAGCACATAGTCTTGAGTGGCCGGGTCGGGCGGGCGGAGCACTTGCGCGCCCTGGTGGCCTGCGAAGGTCTCAGCGGCCTCGATCACACCAGCCAACCATTCCTCGTAGGCTTCTACAAGTTCTGGGCGGATACGTCGTCGCACGACCACCGATACGCTGTTTTCATTGCGCTTCATCGTGTCGAGGTAGTAGAGCGCTCAGGCCCCTGCCCGCGTCATAGGTGCTGGCGATGGCACGCCCGATAGCGCCTCGATTACTAACTCAGCGGCGACGCGACCGGAGGTCTGCTGCTGGCCGGTGATCAGGTTGCCGTCGCGGACAGCAAACGCCGACCACAGCGGAGCCACAACGAAGGTTGTGTCTGGCAAAGCACGGGCCTCGGTCTCGATCCAGAAGGGCTGAACTTTCTGGCCGACAGACTTTTCAACGTCCTTCTCCTCATCATTTGAGAAACCAGTCCATGTCTTGTTGGTGACCAGCAGCTCGCCGGTGGACAACTTGGCCTTGAGTAGGACGCACGTGCCGTGGCAGAGGAGCGCGGTGGGCTTGCCGGCCTCGTAGAATGCGCCGACAAGGGCATGCAAGGCTTGGTTATCGATAAAGGTGACCATGGGTGATTGGCCTCCGGCGAGGAGGATGGCGTCGTAGTCGGCGACGTTCACGTCGGCGATGCTCGCGGTGTTATCGAGCAGGGCGGAGTGGGACGGGGACTTCTTGAAACCCAACGAGATGAGATCTTGGGCGGAGTAGCCGCTATCGTCCTCGGGGTCGGAGTAGCTATCGACCTGCAGCGTGCCGCCATCAGGGCTGCGGATCTCAACGTTGTAGCCAGCCTCGACGAACGTGACGTAGGGGTGGGTGAGCTCAGCCATCCAAAAACCGATGGGCCAGCCGGTGAGGGGGCCGACGGCGGGGTTGGCGGCGACGAGCAGGATGGTCTTTTTCTGATCGGAACTGGTCATGTTGGGGTTGTCACTCAATGTTGGGGGCTGCTTCTTGGTCGATATAACCATCATGCAGAGCGTTTTGTGTTGCGTCAAATGAAATATTATGCAATGAATGATTGCACGAAATGAAACTATTGATCGTGCATCTTGCGGTACCGACGCGACGTGGCGTCGCCCCCGTTCAGTCGTTCCGCGCTCCAACGTGATCGTCGCCAGTGGCTTCGGCCGCTGCCGCAATCCAGAGCCCCCGCAGCCAGCGGTGAGCGGGGTCAGCGTCTACACGCGGATGCCATACGAGATTCACCGCGTACGGTTCGAGCTTGAAAGGCGGCTCGACGATCGCCAGTTCGAGCGAGGTAGCCAGCATAATCGCGACCCGCCGAGATAGCGTCAGCACATAGTCGGAGTCCGCGACCAGCGCTGCGGCCACCTGAAATGACGGCACGGCGCGCAGAACGCGACGTTCGAGTCCGCGCCCGCGCAACAGGTCATCCATGTACCCACCCGGCTGGCCCCTCGGCGCGACTTGAACATGGTCCAACCCAACAAAGCGCTTGAGCGTCATCCGTTGACCTGCTAGCGCATGGCCTTTTCGAAGTACGCACACATGACGATCGGTGAGGAGCGTTTGGGTCATGAGCTCGGGCGGCAGCTCGTCGTAGACCCCGATGGCTAGATCGGTGTTGCCTTGTCGCAGCATCTCAGCGTCGTCGATCGTGGTGGGGACGAAGCGCAACCGTAGCTGTGGTGCTTGTTGTCGCGCCATGCGATCGAGCGCACGGCCCATCACGAAATGCACATAGTCGGTCACATTGATAACAAACTCTCGGTCGACGGTCTCTGGTGAGAAGGTGTCGCCAAGGGTGAACAGTTGCTCCGCTTGGGCCACTAAGCTATGCACGCGAGGCTTCAGGGTCTGAGCACGGGTTGTGAGCACCATGCCTTGGCCCGCACGTACCAGGAGTGGGTCACCGAGACGGTCGCGTATGCGCGCCAAAGCATGACTCATCGCAGGTGTAGAGAGGCCTACGCGTTGGGCAGCGCGGGTGACACTGCTTTCTTGTAGCAGCGCATCGAGGGCGATGAGGAGCGAGAGATCGGAAACGTTCATCGCACTAATCTTATTCGCGATCGCTCCACCTCTGAATGATGATTGTGCATCAGCAAAGTGGGAGGTTGCTAAGTCAACTGACCAGTCAGAAGCCTAGACGATCTGGACGCCGCCCATGTTTAATAGTACTATTGAACTATTGAGTGTTTCAGGAGGTTAGCCTCATGGCTCTGAAGGATCAGGTTGGCAGTTTTTGCTGGTGGAGCTTGATGACCAAAGACGTTGAGAAGGCCACGGCCTTTTACCAGCAGCTCTTTGGCTGGAAGCTCGATAAAATGGACATCCCAGGCCAGGGAGTATCCGACTTTTACGCCACAGAGAGGGGCGGCTTCGCCAACCCGGTGCCTTTGGAAGCAGACTTCCCTGGCCCCAGCCACTGGATGGCCTATGTGGTCGTAGAAGATGTGGATCAAGCCTGCGATCGCGCCCTACAGCTCGGGGGCAGCGTATGCGTTCCAGCATTTGATATTCCCTCGGTGGGTCGCACTGCGGTGATCGGCGACCCTGCCGGAGCGCCCTTGCACCTATTTACACCCGCCCAAGATGAAGAGGCCCTGAATAGGATTGGCAACGGCCTCGGGGAAATCTGTTGGCTGGAGCTGATGGTGGATGATCCCGCTGCCCTGCTGCCGTTTTATGCGGCGCTTTTGGGCTGGCAGTTTGCCGCCCCAATGGCGATGAACGGTACAGAATACACCAGTTTCGAGAACAACGGTGTGCCCATCGGCGGTCTGCTCAAACGTCCCCCCGGCGTTCCCAAAACCCCGCCCCACTGGCTGAACTATTTTGCTGTGCCGTCGGTCGGTGAATGGGCCACCAAGGCCGAGTCCTTGGGGGGCAAAATTGTGGTATCCAAAACCTCCATTCCAGAGACGGGCTACTTTGCCATGATCGAAGATCCTACGGGTGCCCACTCGTATCTATTTGAGATGACTGTTCCGTAAAGGATGCCCTGTCAAGTTCCACGATGGGTGGCCCCCTAAGATCCAATTCCTTTTCCTTTAGTCCCTGACTGGAAAACCTGATCAACCGTTCATTGCACGTCTGGAACCATCTCCGCCTAGTGAGCCTCCCCTGCGGCTCTGCCGCGATTCCCATACCGCGAGGCAGAGCCTCTAGGCACTTTCCCCGCCAGAGACATAG
>JAQCKL010000226.1 GCA_027592485.1 Cyanobacteriota bacterium | reverse complement strand
CTCCTCTAAGTTAGACGATTCTAAGCAGGCTTCCACAAACTCACCCCCCTTGATCGCGGCGATGTCCGCTTTAATTGCGGCCATATCTTCCAGGGGGGCTGCGGGTGCCTCTGGGGTAACCGGCGCTCCGAACACGGGTACATCAGGGTCGGGGCTAGCGGTATCGGCGGTATCTGAGGAGGGGGCATTGCAACCGATTAGGGCCACAATGACAATCAACATAAGGAGGCGAGTCGCAGGGGCTTTCATGATCAGGGGGCTCCATTGGGTCCCCTCGAAAGTGCCTCACATTGATGAGAAGGCGCAAGCTGTAGTTACATCTCTTGTTACTGGCTGTGGGCTGCCGCTAGCCGGAAACCCACAGCTAGCCCTAACGCCCCGTTCCCTTTGCCCCCATGACTGAGCTGGGCGCTGGCATCACTACCCAGCACAAGCGATCGCTGCCCAGGGCGCACTGGTCCGAAGTGCATGGGCAGCGCTCTTGTCAGTGGCGCGCTGATTTGCCCGTCGTTCCATAGACTCTCCAGACTCTCCTTCTCCTTTTCTTGCAGCAGCACAGCACAATCCATCCCCGGCCTTGGCTGGGGGCTTTTTATTGCTGGGCCAAATACTGCTCAATCAGCGCAATCACCATCTCACTCATCGTTTTCTCCTCCAGCACACACTGGGCCTTGAACTTAGCCCGCAATGTGTCCGGCATCTGTACCCGAATCGCCACTGTTTTTGCCATCACAGCCCTCTCAATTACAACCCGTTGCAAACCCGCTGCCCTGCAACAGCTCCGTTGCAAATATGCACGTTGATGCAACAATGCACGCCATGTTATCACTACTGTGGATGGCTTATCCATAGGGGGATACAGACGATGAACACCACACACCCAACGGCCCAGCAACGCCGCCTCAGGACTGCAGTTAAGCGCCTAGTGATCGAGCTGGGTTATCTAGAATGCTGTTTGGATGAGGGCTTGTTGGATGTCAATATTCACGCTGCGGCTGTCGGCCTTGATAGCGCAGTGGATCGGCTCAATGATTACTTAGCTCAGGATAGGGCTGCTCAGCAGGTGGCTTAGGTCGCCCTGACAAATCGCCCAAGTTAGGGAAGGCTGTCGTCAGCGCCTAGCCCACCCTAACTTGGGCTTAACCTTTCTCGAATAGGATTAGATGTCTAGATGTCTTCCCGTTGGCAAATGGATTCATCCTTGCCATAGCTCACCCGCTACATCCTCCTTTTATCCATGGCTGAACAGGTTTACACCAATTACTGCCTCCAACTGCCCGACCAAGAAGTGCTGGGTACCCTGGTGGTTCGAGATGGCACAATCGCCGACATTCAACCCGGTATTGTTCCCCAAGGCCATGATGGCAACGGGGACTACCTGATGCCGGGGCTGGTGGAACTGCACACCGATAACCTAGAGCGGTGCATGGCCCCCCGCCCCAAGGTGCGTTGGCCCCTAGAGGTGGCGGCGGTGTATCACGATCGCGATGTGGCCGCAGCGGGCATAACCACCGTGTGTGACGCGATCGCGATCGGAGATACCGATCCCGATTCCATGCGGGCCACCCATTTCCATTCCATGATTGATGTCATCTATGACGGCCAGCAAGCCAACCGGTTTGCCGTGGATCATCGCCTGCACCTCCGTTGTGAACTGGGCTATGACGCCGTTTATGACATTACCGCCACCTATAGCGACCACCCGCTACTGAGCCTGATCTCCCTGATGGATCACACCCCAGGGCAACGCCAATTTGCCCAGATCGACAAGTACAAGGAGTACTACATGGGCAAGCATGGGGTGACGGCGGATCAGATGGCGGGTTTTATTCAAGATCGCATTGAGAACCAGGCGCGCCACGCGATCACCAACCGTCGCCAGCTCGTGGAACTCACCCAGGCCAAGCAAATTCCCCTGGCCAGCCACGATGACGCCACCCCCGAGCATGTGCAGGAATCCTTGCAGGATGGGGCCGTCATCGCCGAATTTCCGACCACGGTAGAGGCGGCTAAGGCCGCCCATGGCCATGGCTTACAGGTGCTGATGGGAGCCCCCAACTTGGTGTTGGGCAAGTCCCATTCCGGTAATGTGTCGGCGATGGAATTGGTCGAGAAGGATTTGGTGGATATTATTTCCTCCGATTACGTGCCCCAAAGCTTGGTGCAGGCTCTGTTTTTGATTGCTGAGCAGCAACAAAGACCCTTGTATGAGGCGATGCGACTATTTACCCTGAACCCGGCCCAATCGGTGGGGCTAGGGGGCGATCGCGGCAGTCTAGAAATCGGGAAGCGGGCTGACCTGATTGCCGTTCATCACGATGGGGCGGTCCCCCGTTTGACCCATGTGATCAGCCAAGGGCAACGGGTGGCCTAGGGTGCAGCCTTCCTGGGGAAGGGGGAAAACGCCCTCTATGTTTTCGCAGCTCACAGGCACTCTCCCTCTTTCCTCTTTATCCTCTGTGCTTTTCATCCCCTGCGCTTTTGATCCTTTTTCCTCTTCACCCGCTGCCATGACTCCGACTTCTAAACCATTGGCTTTGCAGGGCGCAACGGTGTTGACGCCAACGGGTTGGCTCGAAGCCGCCACGGTGTTGCTCGAAGCCGGTCAGTTCGTAGGGGTGAATCAAGCCCCTTGCCCCAAGGGCTATACCGCTTTGGATGCCAGCGGCTTGCAGCTTCTGCCCGGCATCGTTGATATCCATGGGGATGCCTTTGAGCGGATGATTTGCCCTCGACCTGGGGTCAACCTCCCCCTAGGGATGGCCCTGATCGAAAATGATCAGGCCCTGCTGGGCGCAGGCATCACCACCTTTTTCTACTCCATTACCGATTCCTTTGAGCCGGGGTTGCGCAGTCGGGAGATGGCTCGACAGTTGGTGAAACGGATTCATGATCCTGACACTGGGCTACGGGTGGATAGTCGGGTTCACATTCGCCACGAACAGGCCAATACCGCTGATTTTGAGGAGCTGTGCCATTGGCTCGAAACCGGTCAAGTGACGTTGCTCTCCCTCAATAACCACCTCCCCCCCTCCCTCGATTGCGAAACCCTGCAGCGCTACAGCAAGGGGCTGCGGCAACGCATTCAGTGCTCCGATGCCGAGATTCGCACCCTGGTCGAGTCCGCCTGTGGGCGGCAAATCAAGGGGCTGGAACAGTTTGATGCATTGGTCCAGCTTTGTCAGCACCGGGGCATTCCGGTGGCGTCCCACGATGATGAGACCGCCGAAGATGTGGCCAAAAGCCGGGAACGGGGGGTGGCGATCGCCGAATTTCCCGCCTCTATTCCCCTGGCCGAACAGTCCCGCGCCTATGGGGCCTCGGTGTTGATGGGAGCCCCCAATCTGGTGCGGGGGGGATCCCATGTGGGCTACATGGGGGTGGCCGAAGCCGCCCAGGCTAATGTGCTGGATTGCCTCTGCTCTGACTACCATTACCCCTCCCTATTCCACGCGCCATTTCTGTTGGCAGAAAAAGGGTTGATGCCCTTTGAGCAAGCCTGGAAATGCGTCTCTGAATATCCGGCTGGGGCCGCCAAAATTGGCGATCGCAAGGGCAAAATCATCCCCGGTCACGATGCCGATTTTCTCCTAGTGACCCCGCATCAGCCGTTTCCCAATGCCATTCGCTCGGTCTATAGCCAGGGGCAAGCGATCGTCACCTATGGCTAACCACTTAACGCTTAAGCGGCCTGTTGGTCGCCCCCATAGGGCAAGGGCGCAAGGCTTGCGCCCCTACCGCCCAATCCAAAACTTAAAACTCAAAATTCATCCCACCCCATCACCCCTTTACCCCATCACCCCATGACCTCCCCCTCCCTCCCCGAAATCCTCGACCTCTACCGCCAACGGGGCCAAGCCCAATATGGCGGGGAAGCTGTGAGTCAGCTAGAGCATGCCCTCCAATGCGCCACCTTGGCAGAGCAGGCGGGGCAAAACGCAGAACTGATTGTGGCTAGTCTCTTCCATGATCTCGGCCACTTGGTTCACCACCTGGGAGAGGACGTGGCCGCACGGGGCATTGATGACCGCCACGAATACCGAGCGATCCCAATTTTGGAACAGCTTTTTCCCCCAGCCGTAACCACTCCCATCCGGCTCCATGTGGCGGCCAAGCGCTATCTTTGCGCGGTGGACCAGGGCTATTGGGCGGCGTTGTCCCCCGCCTCCCAACTCAGCCTAGAACTGCAAGGGGGCATTTTCTCGGAGCTAGCCGCGACAGCCTTTATCCAGCAGGCCCATGCCTCAGCAGCGGTGCAGCTCCGCCGCTGGGATGATCTGGCGAAGGTGGCGCAGTTGGAAACCCCAGATTTAGACCACTTTGTGCCGATGGTGCAGGCTGTTGCCGGGGTTTAGCCCTGGCTATGAAGACCCGATGGAAACCTTGGTACAGCAACAATACGATCGCCTGGCCACAATCTATGACCAGCGTTGGCAGGTTTACATCACTCGGACCCTATCTTTTCTAGTGGACTGGGCCACCATCGCGCCGTCAGAACGGGTGTTGGATGTGGCCTGTGGCACGGGGGAGTTGGAACGGTTGTTGGGGGAACAGCAGGCCCAGCAGGCCATGGTTGGGGTTGATTTCTCGGCTCAGATGCTAGCGATCGCTCGCCAAAAATGTCAACATTTACCCGCAGTTCAATTTTGGCAGACCTCGGCCTCTGTGCTGCCTGGGCCGCATTCCCAGTTTGATGTGGTGATCTGCGCTAACGCCTTTCATTATTTCGATCAACCTGAAACGGTGTTGGCCGAGATGGCGCGTGTTTTAGCGACTGGCGGCAGGGTGATCATTTTGGATTGGTGTCGAGATTTTTTCCTCTGCCGTCTCTGTGACTGGGTGTTGGGTTGGGTTGATGGGGCTTACCAACGCTGCTATACGGAGGCAGAATTGCATGGGTTGCTTAAGGCAGCGGGCTATCGGGTGGGGCGATCGCAACGGGTCCGGTTTGGCTGCTTTTGGGGGCTTATGGTCGTAGAAGGACAGTAATCTTGTCAGGGGTCTGGCCGGATTTTGAGGTCAGCAGGAATGATAGCCAGGTTTTCCTTTCCGCACCTCAAAAAAAGATTTTATAGGGGTGGAAATTGCAATCTAAAACACAGAAAATACCTGAATAAATCACCTAAATAAATCACTAGAGTATGGCAACCTTAAACGATTCTTGCCAACCCAATAGATCCATTTCAAAAGAACCTTAGGGCCACTTTGAATCAGCAGATCCTCGTTAGGCTCTGCACGCCCCCACTCAACGCCTGCAACTTCTTTCTGAGCCAAGCTTGAGGTGACCGTCCCAGACCCCGTTTGAACTGAGCTTGTCGTATGCCTTTTAGGCCGGTTAAGCCAGCACGTTCGCGAAGCGAGTGCCCTGCAGCGTCCCCAGCGGGGAACGCCAAATTTCACGATCAACATCCCTTTTGACGCTGCCCAGGGGACGTTTAGATCTTGACTGGAGGCTTGCCAATTCTGTGGCAGCATAGACCACAAAAAACACTTGCTTTCGTATCTCTCAATACAAAGGTAAGGTTTTAAAATGACTTCGAATGGATTTTTTTGCACACTTGTATTTACACTTGGGTGGATTGTAACAACTCACCCACTGGGTTAATATTGCTCTTGAAGGTGTTATAGAGACACTAATACGTAATTTCAGAGTTGCTTTATTGAAGTGGTTTGCCTGTTGGGAGGAGGCTGTTTATGTTCCCCTGCCATCGGTCCATTGTGTGTTCTTCTCCCCGTAGGTGCATCATGCTTTTGAGTCTATTTTGTTCTGCAAAAATCAGACCTTTCTCAAAGGTTGTATCGGGGTATCTACAACAATGTCTCAATATCATCTTGGACTAAACCTGGGTCACGAACGTTCAGCGGCAATTGTCAAAGACGGTCAGATTGTCGTTGCCATTGAGCAGGAGCGTTTAGATCGCCAGAAATACAGCATTGGCTTTATGCTGCAGGCCCCTGGGATTGCCTCCCAGATGCAGCCCCCGAACGAAGCGATTCGGTATTGCCTCGATAGCTGCGGCATTGCCTTAGAAGAGCTGGCTTCAGTAACCGCCAATATGCCCGGTTATGATTTTGCGCCCGATATTATGCGCAAAATTTTTCCGGCAGAAATTGCTGACAAAGTTAAAGCGCTACCCAGCCACCACCTAGCCCATGCCTATTCGGCATACTGGCCCTCTGGATTTGATCAGGCGCTGGTGCTGGTTGCCGATGCCACCGGCAGCACCGATGCGGAACATTGCACAGAATCCTACACCCTTTACAAAGGCCACGGATCCGACCTGATCACCCTCCACAGTGAAACGGTTTCAGCCCACTTGGCGGGGCTATCGACCTTAGGCTTTGTCTACGAATATGTCACCCGCAAAGCCGGATTTGTGACCCAGGTGGGGAATACCCGCGTTAGCCATGCAGAGGCAGGCAAGCTGATGGGGTTGGCCCCGTTTGGCGGGGAACAGGTGAGCCTGCATCCCTGGTTCAAGCCGGTTGAGAACAGCTATAGCCTGGCGATTTCTCCCTATGACATTTTCTTGGAAATCGCTGCCCTAGAGAAAAAGTACGACAACGGTGAGGGCAAACCTTATCTCCGCCCCTACCTCGTTGATTTGGCTTACAAGGTTCAGAGCGAAATCGAGAAAGCGCTCCAGCATATTGTCGGGGTGGCCATGGCGGAAACCGGCCTCAAAAAACTCTGCATTGCCGGTGGCGTGGGCTTGAATTCGGTGGCCAACTATCAGCTCTTTAAAACGCTGGGCCTAGAGGATATCTTCATTTTCCCCGCCGCCGGAGATAGTGGCATTGCTGCCGGGGCAGCCCTATGGGCCTATGCCAGCGCCGGGGGCGTTAAGCGTCCAGAACTGAAACAAGCTACCCTGGGGCATCCCTACAGTGCATCGCAGATTACCCAGGCTGTGGCGCAATTTCAGGACCTGGTTGAGTTTGAAACCCTCACCCCTGCAGACCTGCTGAACCGTAGTGCCCAGGCCCTAGCCGCAGGGCATATCGTGGCCCGGTTTGAAGGGGGCTCTGAATATGGTCCTCGGGCCTTAGGCCACCGCTCGATCATGGTTGACCCGACCTTTCAGCGCATGAAGGACATTGTGAACGCGCGGGTGAAATTCCGTGAGGCGTTTCGGCCCTTTGCGCCGGTGATTCCCCAGGAATCGGTTGCTGAAGTTTTTGAATTGGAGACCGATTCGCCCTTCAGAGGATGTTTGAAAAGTTATTCGGTGTCAAAATCGCTACGCGAGTCGCCGCACCATGATGCGAA
>JAQCKL010000225.1 GCA_027592485.1 Cyanobacteriota bacterium | reverse complement strand
AAAGAGCACGGGTTGAGCTATCTGCTCGCAACCACAATTTTGACGGGGCTCCTACAAATTGTTTGGGGATGGGTAAAGCTAGGCAAGCAGATGCGATATGTGCCCCGACCTGTCATGGTGGGCTTTGTCAATGCCCTGGCTCTGCTGATCTTTCACGCTCAAATGCCCCAGCTAGAAGAAGGGAATTGGGTGGTGTATGGCCTAGTCGCGGCTGGACTGGGAATTATTTATGGCCTGCCAAAGCTGACCAAAGCGGTGCCGTCACCGTTGATCGCAATCATTTTGCTTACCCTCTTCACCGTATATGGAGGCATCCATGTGCCCACCGTAGGGGAAATGGGGAGCCTACCCAACACCTTACCGATCTTGGCACTGCCCCAGGTGCCGTTCAACGTCGAAACCTTAGGGATCATTCTGCCCTACGCCCTCGCCCTATCCCTAGTCGGGCTACTGGAATCCTTTCTGACAGCCAATGTGCTGGATGATTTGACCGACACCAATAGCGACAAGAACCAGGAAGCGCTTGGCCAAGGGGTTGCCAACATTGTGGCGGGGTGTTTTGGGGGCATGGCGGGTTGCGCCATGATTGGCCAATCCGTCATCAACGTCACCTCTGGTGGGCGGACTCGTCTCTCCACCCTGAGTGCTGGGGTCTTTTTGTTCGTATTAATCCTGGCCCTAGGGGATTGGGTCGCTCAGATTCCCATGGCGGCTTTGGTTGCCGTGATGATCATGGTCTCGATCAGCACCTTTAGCTGGACGTCCCTCCGCAACATTCGCAATGTCCCCAAAAGCGAGACAGCAGTCATGGTGACTACGGTGATCATGACGCTCTTGACCGATAACCTAGCGATCGGGGTGATCATTGGCGTAGCCCTAAGTACCATTTTCTTTAGCCGCAAAATCGCCAAGCTAGTAGAGGTGAAGTCGGAAATAGACCCAGACAATGGCACTCACATTTACGTTGTCAGCGGCCAGATCTTCTTTGTCGCCGTCGAAACCTTCATCAACGGCTTTGACTTTCACGACAAGGGTGATCACGTCATCATTGACTTAACCCATGCCCATCTCTGGGACCAGTCGGCAGTGGATGCCTTAGACAAAGTAATGCTGCGGTTCCGGAAACGGGGCGTCACCGTTGAGTTGGTTGGGCTCAATGATGCCAGCGCCACCCTTCTCGATCGACTCACGATCCACCATAAGTCAGACAGTGCCCTTGAAGGCCTAGCGCTGCACTAAAGCCAGACCAATGATCATAGGGATTTAGCATCTCTACCCTCGTGGAAAAGTGCCCAAACTTACGAAAATCAATTGACACTTTACTAAAGGGCTCGGTACGATAGGAGCTTGTGAAAACATTAAGGCACTCGCCAAAAGCCAGACCTTTGACCTTAAAATGCCCACTATCCAACAACTAGTCCGGACTGAACGCAACAAACTGCAGGAAAAGACCAAGTCCCCTGCCCTCAAGAGCTGTCCCCAGCGACGAGGTGTTTGTACTCGTGTGTATACCACCACCCCCAAGAAGCCTAACTCTGCTCTGCGTAAAGTTGCGCGGGTCCGCCTCACGTCTGGCTTCGAGGTTACGGCATACATTCCCGGCATTGGGCATAACCTCCAGGAACATTCCGTTGTGATGATTCGCGGTGGTCGGGTCAAGGACCTGCCCGGTGTGCGTTACCACATCATTCGCGGCACTTTAGATACATCCGGCGTTAAGGATCGTAAGCAAGGTCGCTCTAAGTACGGTGCAAAGCGCCCCAAAGAGTAGACGCCTGATCTACATAATCAGTCTCAAACGACTTTGTCGAAACACATTTCAAGTTGATCGATTAGGGCTCTGCCAATAGCTCCTGTCCTTAATCTGTGTCATTCTCCACCTATTAGAGAACATTAGAGGGTTTCCATGTCTCGTCGTACCGCCGCGCACAAGCGTCCTGTCCCGTCTGATTCGGTCTATAACAGCCGTTTGGTTAGCATGATAATTCGCCGGATTATGCTGGATGGCAAGAAGTCCGTGGCGACGCATATTGTCTATGACGCTTTCAAGATCGTTGAGGAGCGGACCAGTAGCGATCCGCTAGAACTCTTTGAACAAGCCGTGCGAAACGTTACGCCTTTGGTAGAAGTCAAGGCTCGCCGCGTTGGAGGAGCCACCTATCAGGTTCCCATGGAAGTTCGGCAAGACCGAGGCACAGCCCTAGCCCTACGCTGGATTACGCAATACTCCCGCAGCCGGGGAGGCAAAACTATGGCCATGAAACTGGCCAATGAGTTGATGGACGCCGCCAATGAAACCGGTAGCGCAGTCCGTAAACGTGAAGAGACCCACCGCATGGCTGAGGCCAACAAAGCCTTTGCCCATTACCGCTACTAAGTCCTTAAGGATTCGTCTGGGTCACATTTTCGGTATCGTCCACAGGCAAAATCTGGGGCGATACAATTTAAGAATATCTGGCTAACAGCAGTCTTAAGGAGGTCGCTGTGGCACGTTCCACTCCGCTAGAGCGCGTCAGGAACATTGGCATCGCTGCCCATATTGACGCTGGCAAAACCACTACCACTGAGCGAATTCTGTACTATTCGGGGGTGGTTCATAAAATTGGCGAAGTCCACGAAGGGACTGCCGTAACTGACTGGATGGAACAGGAGCGGGAGCGGGGCATCACCATTACTGCCGCCGCCATCAGTACCCAATGGCGTGATCACCAGATCAATATTATTGATACCCCTGGCCACGTGGACTTCACCATTGAGGTCGAGCGTTCCATGCGGGTATTAGATGGGGTGATCGCCGTATTTTCTGCCGTTGAAGGGGTGCAACCTCAATCTGAAACAGTGTGGCGGCAGGCTGATCGTTATCACGTTCCCCGCTTTGCCTTTGTCAATAAGATGGATCGCACTGGGTCCAACTTTTTGAAAGTCTATGGGCAGATTCGCGATCGCCTACGGACCAATGCAGTTCCCATCCAGATTCCCATTGGTGCTGAAGCTGATTTTCGGGGAGTGGTTGACCTCGTCAGGATGCGAGCCCGTATCTACAAAGATGATCTCGGCATGGATATTGAGGAAGTGGAGATCCCTGATGAGATCAAAGCCACTGTTGAGGAATATCGCGCCAAGCTCATCGAAGCAGTCGCTGAAACCGATGATGCCCTGACGGAAAAATATCTAGAGGGCGAAGATTTTACCGAAGCGGAGTTAGTTAAGGCTATCCGCAAAGGCGTCCTAGAAGGCACCATGGTTCCCATGCTTTGTGGTTCCGCCTTCAAGAACAAAGGGGTGCAACTGCTATTAGATGCAGTGGTCGACTATTTGCCCGCGCCCATTGATGTCCCTCCCATTCAAGGACTGTTGCCTGATGGGACGGAAGCAACCCGCCACGCCAGTGACGAAGAGCCCTTTTCGGCGCTAGCCTTCAAGATCATGGCGGATCCCTATGGCCGTCTCACCTTTGTGCGGGTCTATTCTGGAGTGCTCACCAAAGGTAGCTATATCTATAACGCGACTAAGGATAAGAAAGAACGTGTTTCGCGGCTCATTATCCTTAAAGCGGATGAGCGCATTGAAGTCGATGAAATGCGGGCGGGCGATTTGGGTGCAATTTTAGGATTGAAAGACACCTTTACGGGAGACACCCTCTGTTCATTAGAAGACCCCATTGTTCTGGAGTCTCTATATGTTCCGGAACCGGTGATCTCAGTGGCGGTAGAACCCAAGACCACCCAAGATATGGAGAAGCTCTCTAAAGCCCTCCAATCCCTTTCTGAGGAAGACCCCACCTTCCGAGTCAGCATCGATCCAGAAACCAACCAGACTGTCATTGCAGGCATGGGGGAACTTCACTTGGATATCTTGGTAGATCGCATGTTGCGTGAGTTTAAGGTGGAGGCCAACATTGGGACACCCCAGGTTGCTTATCGAGAAACCATTCGCAAGCCTTCTAAAGTAGAAGGTAAATTTGTGCGCCAGAGTGGTGGAAAAGGCCAGTATGGCCATGTCGTCATTCAAGTAGAGCCGGGTGAGCCTGGCTCTGGATTTGAATTCGTCTCGAAGATCGTGGGTGGAACCATCCCCAAGGAGTACATTACTCCTGCGGAGCTAGGTATGAAAGAAGCCTGTGAATCTGGTATCCTAGCTGGGTATCCCGTAATCGATCTCAAAGTCACTCTGGTAGATGGTTCCTACCACGATGTCGACTCCTCTGAAATGGCCTTCAAGATCGCTGGATCAATGGCTATTAAGGAAGGCGTCATGCAAGCTTCTCCTGTGCTGCTTGAGCCCATGATGAAGGTTGAGGTCGAGGCTCCTGAGGACTTCTTGGGAGACGTTATGGGTGACCTCAATTCTCGCCGTGGTCATATTGAGGGCATGGGTACTGAAGACGGCCTCACCAAGGTGACCTCCAAGGTACCCCTGGCTGAGATGTTTGGCTATGCTACTGACATCCGTTCAAAAACGCAGGGTCGGGGCATATTTTCGATGGAGTTTAGCCGCTATGATGAGGTACCTCGCAATGTGGCTGAAACCATCATCGCTAAAAGCAGAGGGAACGCATAGGTTAGTTAGGGACACGTAACATAAATGGCACGAGAGAAGTTTGAAAGAAACAAACCTCACGTCAACATCGGTACTATTGGCCACGTTGACCATGGTAAGACGACGTTGACTGCTGCTATCACCATGACCCTGGCTGCGGCTGGGGGAGCTAAGGCTCGTAAGTATGAGGATATCGATGCAGCACCTGAGGAAAAAGCGCGGGGTATTACCATTAATACCGCCCACGTTGAGTATGAGACCGAAAATCGCCACTATGCCCACGTGGACTGTCCAGGGCACGCTGACTATGTGAAAAACATGATCACGGGTGCCGCTCAAATGGATGGTGCCATTCTGGTGGTGTCTTCAGCTGATGGTCCCATGCCTCAGACACGGGAGCATATTCTATTGGCGAAACAGGTTGGGGTTCCCAACATTGTCGTCTTTATGAATAAGCAGGACCAAGTCGATGATGAGGAACTGCTAGAGCTAGTTGAACTGGAAATCCGTGAACTGCTCAGTTCTTATGATTTCCCTGGCGACGATATTCCCGTTGTTACCGGTTCTGCCCTGAGGGCGGTTGAGGCACTCACTACCACGCCCGCCACTAACCGTGGAGATAATGAGTGGGTCGATAAGATTCTTGATCTTATGGATGAGGTGGATGCGTACATCCCCACACCTGAGCGCGACGTCGACAAGCCCTTCTTGATGGCAGTTGAGGACGTGTTCTCAATTACCGGACGCGGAACCGTTGCCACTGGTCGGATTGAGCGTGGCATGGTCAAGGTCGGTGAAACCGTCGAGGTTATTGGTATCCGCGACACTCGCTCCACTACCGTTACCGGTGTGGAAATGTTCCAAAAGACCCTGGATCAGGGTCAGGCGGGAGATAACGTTGGCGTGTTGATGCGAGGCATCCAAAAGGCCGACATCGAGCGCGGCATGGTGCTAGCTAAGCCTGGCTCGATCACCCCCCATACCAAATTCCAAGCTGAGGTATATATCCTCAAGAAGGAAGAAGGGGGGCGTCATACGCCGTTCTTTAGCGGCTATAAGCCTCAATTCTATGTACGAACCACGGATGTCACCGGTACTATTGCCAGCTTTACCGCTGATGATGGTACTGAAGCTGAAATGGTTATGCCTGGGGATCGGATCAAGATGAACGTTGATCTGATCAACCCGGTTGCCATTGAGCAGGGTATGCGTTTTGCTATCCGCGAAGGTGGTCGTACGGTTGGTGCTGGTGTGGTTGCCAAAATCATTGCGTAACCCTTCTGGTGACTTGCCTTAGAGAATTGCCGCCCTTACAAGGGCGGCAATTTCATCACAAGCCTCAGGTTAGGGGCAGCGAACCTTGACAACTCAAACTTATAATTCTTTAGGAGATAGCAGTGGCTACCATTCAGCAGCAAAAAATTCGAATCCGTCTTAAAGCATTTGACCGTCGCATTCTGGATACTTCTTGCGAGAAAATCGTAGAGACAGCTAATCGGACCAATGCCACGGCCATTGGCCCCATTCCTCTCCCCACAAAACGCAAAATCTATTGCGTACTGCGTTCTCCCCACGTCAACAAAGATTCTCGTGAGCACTTTGAGACCCGTACTCACCGCCGCATTATTGACATTTATCAACCCTCTTCAAAAACCATTGACGCTTTGATGAAGCTTGATTTGCCGGCTGGGGTTGATATTGAAGTTAAACTTTAGGCACCTAAAACAGCACCGGTTAAGCAGGGCCATAGGATAGAATCTTAAGAGACTGTACAACTGCTACACCCTTTAGTCTGGGCTCTTAACAGCTTGCAGGGGAACAGCGTCATTCATGCTTATTGGTGATAATGGCTTCTTCATCTTCACTGGCCGTTAGAGAAATTCCCCTGTTTCCACTTCCTGAACTGGTGCTTTTTCCAGGAGCTCACCTGCCGCTTCACATTTTTGAATTTCGCTACCGAATCATGATGAATACGGTGCTTCAGGGAGATCGCCGCTTTGGGGTATTGATGTTCGATCCAGCGACTGGGAAACCGGCCCGAATCGGCTGTTGTGCGGAGGTTTTGCACTGCCAGCGCTTAAAAGACGATCGCATGAAGCTGCTGGCCATCGGTCAGCAGCGGTTTCGCGTCTTGGACTATGTACGAGAGAAACCTTATCGGGTCGGTCTGATTGAGTGGATTGAGGACCAGCCCACAGATCAAGATTTATCTCCCTTGGTGACAGAAGTTGATCAGTTGTTAAAGGATGTGGTTCGGCTTTCGGCTAAGTTGACCAGCCGTGAAGTAGAGCTGCCCAGCAATATTCCCAATTTGCCTACGGAGCTGTCTTACTGGATTGCCAGCAACTTGTACGATGCGGCTGATGAGCAACAGGCTTTGTTAGAAGTGCAGGATACCAGTGCACGGCTGGAACGAGAGGTGGATATCCTGACCACGACCCGCAATCACCTTGCCGCCCGTACAGCGCTGAAGGACGTCCTTGAGTAGCCTTGATTCTTTGGAAGTGGTAAAAAAGCAGCCCCCTAAAAGAATTTCGCGGTTGTGTTACTGCTTAAGGGTCACTGCATGGAGCAAGGTGCCATAGGCCATTGCGACTATCACCAGCGGTATAGCAATTGCTCAATGCCTGCCAGAATGAACGGTGGCCCACCGAGGATGGCAGCGAACAATTGGTAGGGACCCAGGGCGATGGGTGCCAGGTTAAGCACAGCGTTCATTGGTCAAGAGGGTTGGCGAGGATCCCCAAATAGGGTCT
>JAQCKL010000224.1 GCA_027592485.1 Cyanobacteriota bacterium | reverse complement strand
ATTTGGGGATCCTCGCCAACCCTCTTGACCAATGAACGCTGTGCTTAACCTGGCACCCATCGGTAGGTGCAATTGATCTGTGCTTGTTGACCGATACTCCCCTGGAACACATCCAGAGGCAACTATCAGACCTCGGAATTCCGCTAGTGGCAGGCCAAGTGCGACGGACCGGAGCGAAGGGGCCGATTGTCTCTCTTTATTTACAAGATCCCGACGGTAACTTAATTGAGTTATCCAATCCTGTCAGGGCAGAGCATAGACCTGCCCATTGATGAGGAGTCGCGTAATGCCTTTGGCTTGGAGATAGGGCTGAGTTTTTTGGATGATGCTCGCATCGGGAATCTTGATCACCCGTTGGTTGCGTCGGGAGAAGCGTCGGGCAATGCGATGGTTATCAAAGACGGGTAAGGTCCTAGCCTGCTCTTCTTCCTCGGGAATTTGACCGAGATCAGAAAAGTCCCGCAGAGGGCAGGTAATGAGCTCTGCCAAACGGTCTACGACCAGATAACAGGTTCTCTGAAACGCGGCTTGTTCAAAGGGCAAGATTTCTAGCCGTTCTTGGCGGGGAGATGATGGGGAGGCGACCGGCTCATGCCAATCCTCTTCGTCCTCGTCCTCATCCTCTAGGTCGTCTTCGTCTCCATAGTCCTCATCGGCCTCATCGGCATCTAGGTCGTCGCTATCGTCTAAGTCATCCAGATCATTGTCGTCCCAGGCGGTGATGGCCACCTGATGTTCACCATCACTGCCGTCATCAGTAGCCTGTTCTGCCTTAATAATGGGCCTCCCAGGCTGAGATCGAATCGGAGGTGCTACGGACATTTTCGGGTCAACGTTAACCTCCTCAAGGTCAGTGGCCTGAACACTGCTACGACGGCGAATCGGGGCTGCCGGTGTGGGGCTTTCTTTCTCCTCGGGGTTTGTGGCGACGGACTTGAGGACTGTCTTCGGTTGCGGAGCGGCTTTTGCCTCTACTGGTACTGGTGCCTCTACTGGTGCTGGTGCTGGTACTACCGTCTTCGATTTTGGCGTCTCCCTCGCCCCTACTCCTGATTCTGGCACCCTCGCTTCGGGTTCTGAAGGGGGCATTGCCGCAGGGGTGCCATTCCGCTTTTGCTGAATGAGCTGACTATACTCATCCGCTGGCAGGTTCTGCTTAAGCACTCGACTAATGGTGCTAGTGCTAACTCCGTAACGCTTTGCCAGGGTTGAGGTGGTCTCCTCTGGCTGACGATACAGATCCAAGATGATTTGTTTGTCAGCGTCTGAGAGTTTGCTAGATGCCATGCCGTTGCGGAGGGTTGTCTACGAAAGGGTTCATTAATCTTACTGCCTACTCTATGCCCTACGCCGCCGGGAAGATCGCCGCGATCGCATCGAAATCCCATGCTCGACCACAGCACCTAGGCCAAAAAACAAGGCTGAGAAGGTCCAGAATACTTCCCACAGTGCCCCTTCTTGGTAGTTATCCCCCGTTACGGCAAAGCACATGTCGGCGATATAGAGGCAAAATGCCGCGATCGCAATCAGTTTCCAGGATTGTGAAAATCGTCCCCCCCAAAAAGCAGCCAGTAGGATGGTTGCAACCACAATCAACAAACAATCCCCAATCACATAGATAAAGGCGACGATGTTCTCAAAGGGCTCAAGCATGCCATCTAACTTCACCACCCACCCAGGGGCTGTGGATGAGACGACAGGCTCAACCGCCTCAACAGCAGGCGTTTCAATAGCCTCAGGGACTGCCCCCTCGATAGGTGTAGAGGCTTCAGGGGCCGCCGTTTCGACCACAGCCGTAGAGGCGGTAGAAGCAGCAATTTCATCGGTCGTCTCACCTGAGGCAAAGGGACCAAGGCCATTCAGGTACAGGGCTAAAACCACCCCGATAGTGCCCACCACAGCGACGATCAGCCATTGCTTGGCTTCCATATTTAAGCGGCGGGGCAGGACAGCCTGCAACATGCCTCCCGCCAAAAATACATAGGAGATTAAGTAAAAGAAGTCCCCTAGGGAAACCACTGGGTCCTTTCCCCAAACATTGCCCCACAAATAAAACAGCACATTGCCTAGGGCATAGGAGAGCAACCCAGCGCCAATCCAGAACCAGACGCTGCGGCCACTGACGATTTGCCCACTTTGCCAGTTGCGATAACACATTAAAAAGGCCATCATGAAGGCCCCTGTTTCGATCAAGGTGATGCCCAATAGATACCATTCAGGGCGCGATTGCCCTGGGTCTGGCACACTAAAAAGCAAAAAGAACATCAACGCAAAAATGCCCCACCCCACACAGAGCAAGACCAGCGTAGTGGTGGAAAGGAGCATATCGAGCGCAGAGGATTGTTTATTCACTGGAACGCTCCTCACAGGGATAGACGACAGACTATAAGGTACCAATCCCATCGAACTTTGGAACTGTTATCCGTCCAAAGTTTCAGAAATCTCTTTAGGAGAGAGGATTAAGCCCCAATATGCGGCTCAAGCCACCCTAAAGGTCCTGATTAGATTGGCATAGGGCTCTGGATTAACCTCAGAGTTAAACGAATCTTAAAAATCTCGCCCCAAGGCTACTTCCAGAGTTTGCCAGGGGGAGATTGATTGAGCCAGGCCATAAAGCCGCTGCGATCGGCTGGGGACAAGTCTTCTAGGGCCTCCAGAACCCGCTCTGCAAAATTAGCGTTGCCGAAGTAGTTTTTACCCAACCGATGCATCTCTTCTAATAAGCGCTGGAGATGCAACTCCTCCCAAGGGGGGACTTGGGTCGCCAGGGGATCAACGGTCAATAACGATTTAACGGCTTTGTCAGAGGTCGCCTGGGGGAAATGCCATTGGGTTAAAAAGGAAGCAATATCTTTCTCAAACAGACCGGCCTGTTTGTCTCCGAGGAGATCTTCTACATCAAAAAATAGAGACTGAAGTAACAGCAAACAGCCTTGAATTAAACCCTGTCCAGCGGGAGTATTGCCACCGCCGCCATCATCCCCTTCATCGAGGGCTTCTAGGCGAACTTTGCCCCAAACACTAAACCGTTCCGGCTCTTCCAGCAGGACACAGGCCTTGCCTCGGTTATCCGTCAAATCTCGCCAGAGGGCACGGGCCTCCTCTTCTTGGGAGGCGTTGAACACACTCAACAACCGAAACGTTTGCCCCTGATAGGACAGAATCGGAATCTGCTGGTCCTTCTGGGGATGCTTGATATTTTTGATATCAACATCCTGGCGCTTAAGAATGAACATGGCACTGCGGGTTAAGTCCGTAGGGTCACAGCCAGACAATTTAGAAAATTGCCGTGCTTGCTGGAGACCTTGTCCATCGTCGGTCTAACCATTTAGCAATGGGTATGCTGGCCCGCTAAGCCTGGTAGACGCTGGACCTAGTAATACCCTACATCAGTCCATCAACGGGAATGTCCTGTGCAGGGAGTAGCAATCTTGAGGTTATGATATCCATCTAATCGTCAGTTACCATAGCACCTCTAGTCAGTTACGCGTGGGTTATCAGGATTAGCCTCTGAACGGGGTATATATTCTTATGGCTATGATCCCATGCTTCCAGCCATGGAGAGTGCCGTGAATACACTGGGTTAGCGATGTTGGGCCCTTAGTTCAGGGGACAGAACAACCGCCTTCTAAGCGGTAAGTCGCTGGTTCGAATCCAGCAGGGCCCGTCCTTCTAAAACTTGTCCTTCTAGGTCTTTCAGCCGTTCGCGGATGGCCCAGCGGGATTCGATAGCGTGCCTGTCCCCAAAAGGGCGGTTTCCAGGGCAGCCAAGGCTGTGTCTAGATCGTCGTTGATAATCTGTAGATCGAATTCCGCGATCGCCGCCAATTCCGCCTGAGCCCGTTTGAGGCGACGGGCAATGGTGGCCTCATCATCCTGGCCCCGTTGGCGCAGACGCTGGGCTAATGCCTGGGGATCAGGGGGCGCAATAAAAATCCGTTGGGCCTGAGGAAAGGTTTGGGCCACTTGCCGCGCCCCTTCCAACTCAATTTCCAGAATGACGGTCTGACCGTTTTGAATCTGAATCTCCACCGGCTGGCGGGGGGTGCCGTAGTAGTTGCCCGCATACTCAGCCCATTCTAAAAGGTCGCCAGCGGCGACCATCGCCTCAAACGCAGTGCGCTCTAAAAAGTAATAATGCTGGCCGTCTATCTCCCCTGGACGGGGGTTGCGGGTCGTGGCTGAAATCGATAGGTACAGGTCTGGGTGGCGCTGTCGCAAGCGTTGAAGCAGGGTTCCTTTGCCCACCCCACTGGGTCCAGTCAAGACAATGAGCTGACCGGGTGCGTCGAGCGCTAGACGGGTTGAGGGGGCGTCCACTTGGGGAGAATGATTATCCATTGCGATGCCCTTAGACGGGAGCCTGATCAAATAAAACAGTGGTCATATAGCGATCGGCCCATTCGTTGCCAAAGGCTTTTTCTAGGACCCGCCGGGTTTTGTCGTTTTGTTGTTGCTGATTGCAGTAGTGTTCTTGACCAGCCAAGATTTCGTCACGGCACTCAGGGGTCGGGGCCATGGCGATCGCCTGCTGGCAATGGAGGGTTAGGTAGTCTTCAACCCGCTGCAAAAAAGCTTGCTCCTCAGCCTCGGAGGTTGGTCTGACAAACAAACAAGCCTCTGAGAAGATATCGCCCCAAGTGGGGATGTCACGGGGCTGGCTAAAGGCAACGGCGGGTAATGTGGCCAATTCGGCCCGGTAAGTACCAGAAAGGGTGCGATCGCGGTTAATGGGCGATAGATCGACAATGGCCGCGCTGATCTGCCCCCGCCCCCCGACCAAGTCGCAACCAAACATCGGCAGGGCATAATCGGCCCGAGGAAACATCACGCAATGGAGGATATCGAGGCTCTGCCCGACCCGAGCCAACTCCAGATGGAGCTTACGAAACTGAGGGGTTTGGTAACAGGCATTTTCGATCACCAGGCGCTCCCCTTCCAAGCGCCCCTCGATATAGCCCAAATCCTCTGGCAACTGATAGGGCTCTAGCACCAGGTGTTTTTGCCAAACCATTTCAATGCGATTGGCGAGCTGGCAGATCAGCGGGTGTTGTTGGTCCCGCAGGGCAGCAGAAGAAACGGTCATAACGATCAATCCGTCGGAAAGACTCAAAAGCAATCTTAGGAAGCAGGCTAGGCACTGCGATTGCAGCACCATGACGCCTCAACCACATCCACCTTGAAAGCTTGAGTTTCTACCGTAGGGCGAACTACGGGTTTGGATGTGGCCAAGGTTTAGTTCCAGGGATTCCCAGCATATCAGGCGACCCCTAGCTGCCGACAGCTGTAGGGTTGCCGATGGTTCAGTTGCGTCATGGGATCTGGGTTGAGGCTGCAATGCTACAGCATTGAGAGACGAGCTTCTAGGATTTCCGTTTGCTTCTGGGCTTCAGCCAGGGCATCTTTAGCCCCCTGCACCACATCGGCAGGGGCTTTGGCGACGAAACCTTGATTCCCTAGTCGTCCCGACAGGGCCTTGATTTCCCCTTGCAGTTTGCCCAGATCCTTTTCGAGCTTGGCCCGCAGGGCTTCCACATCCACCACCCCAGTCAAGGGAATCAGCACCTGCACGGTGCCCACTACCCCCGCAAACATCTTGGGGGCCGGTTCGGGGGCCAATGCGGATGCTGACATGGGTTCACTGATGGCTGGGCTCACCGGAACCTCGGTTGCCAAGGATTGGGCGACGGTCACCGGCTCGGGGTCGGATCGCTGGGCAGTGCCCTGACCTTTACCGAGAATGTCCTTTCGCCAGGCGTTCACCTTATCCCAGGTGGCTTGCCGGGAGGTCGGGGTGAGCAAGTTCTCTTTAATAAACCAGGCGGTGTAGCCAATGCCCACTAGGCGCAGGGTCGGCGCGACTAGCGGCACATCCTCAAGCCCTGCCAAGATGCCACTAATTAGTTTCAGCACCACCAAGGCCCCGAGGCCAATCACAAGGGTCTTACCCGGACGGCGCACCGTCCCAAAGAGTTGTTTGATGTAAGTGAGGGGCTCCTCTAGCAGCGGGCGCATGGTCACCCAAAAGTCAGTGAATTCAGCAGCAACCTGCTCCAAATCCACCGCTGGGGTTGAGGGTGGACGGGAGTTTTCAGCCCCAGGGCTGGCCGTGGTTGATGACATCCTGAACGCCTCCGCTTCGCCACGAATGGTCAGGGTCTCGACCTTACCGAGGTCCTGAATGTAGTTCTGGGTGGCCAGCAGAATGTCCCGCTCCTTGGGGCTATCGGACTGCAAAATTGTCTCAATTTTGAGGGAGGGTTTGATGCCCGCCTCAGCCCGGAGATTACGGATAGTGCGAATGGTGCCAATCAGGAGGTCGAATTGGGTCTCTACGGTTGGGTCAATCTGTTCGGCTTTGACCGTGGGATAGGGCTGAACCGCCAAGAACTGATCGTCCCCACTTTGGGTGAGGGTGTGCCAGACCTCTTCGGTGATGTGGGGCATGAAGGGATGGAGCAACTTCAGAATGCCCTCTAGCACCAGCGCCAAGGTTTGCTGGGCCACCCGCTTCGAGGCCTCCTCTCCGTAAAAACGGGGTTTCACCAGCTCGATATACCAGTCGCAAAAGTCTCCCCAAATAAACTCATAGAGCTCCTTGGAGGCTTCCCCTAGGGCGTATTGATCGCAGTTTTGGCAGACCCGCTGCACCACCTGGTTAAAGCGGGACAAAATCCAGCGATCGGCCAGTTCGAGCTGGGCCAGGTCTGGCTCCCCCAACTGGGCCGGGGTTTGGCCGCCCAAATTCATCATCACGAAGCGGGAGGCGTTCCACAGCTTGTTGGTGAAGTTGCGGGAGGCTTCGACCGAGGTAGATTCATCGGTTTTGCGATCATATTCTAGGCGAATGTCTTGACCGGCCCCCATCACCTCTCGGATCAGGGTATAGCGCAGGGCATCGGTGCCGTACTTGTTGATCAGCACCAAGGGGTCAATGCCATTGCCCTTGGACTTGGACATTTTTTGGTTGTTTTCATCCCGCACCAGACCATGGATATAGACGGTCTCGAAGGGCATGGTATCGGTGAAATGCCCGGCCATCATGGTCATGCGGGCCACCCAGAAGAAGATGATGTCGAAGCCGGTGACCAGGGTGCTGGTGGGGTAATAGGTTTGGAAGTCGGGGGTAGTTTCGTCGGGCCAGCCCATGGTGGAAAAGGGCCACAAACCGGAGGAAAACCAGGTGTCGAGCACGTCGGGGTCCTGTTCGAGCACCACGTTTTCGCCAAATTGGGCGATCGCTTGCTCCTTCGCCGCAGCCTCATCCATGGCCACCACAAAGGGGGTGCTGTCGGTAATTGACCC
>JAQCKL010000223.1 GCA_027592485.1 Cyanobacteriota bacterium | reverse complement strand
CATGGCACTCACCGGAGATGGGAAATGCTTCTAGCTTATGTCTTAATGCAATTGGCGACTGCTATACCGGCAATCTCGGCAATATTGTAAATGCGTTGCTCAGGCAGGCAAATACATTGATAAATTGCCCCCAACTGATAAAGCGGAAACCGATCAAGATTGAGCAACTCTTGACTCGTGGTGTAAAGTAAGCGCCAATTTCCCGCCAATAACTCTGGAGCATTTAACGGATCTGGGGTAGGATTACGACCTTCGAGGCGGGCGATCTCACTCAGAATGGCCTGACGTTGTAAAGCAGAGGTTTTTATGCCTCGATTAGTTGGGGTAATAGCTGCAATCAGTTCCGATTTTCCCCACATAGGCCTGTAGTAATTAGAGGTTAGGTCACTGGTCGCTGCACCCATGGATCCCCATGAATGTAGGTCTAACTATAATTGTGCCTCGTAACGTTCAATTGACATCTTCAGGGGAATGCCCTAGGACTCCAGTGGTAAACTCTTATTCGGGTCCTACGGGAGTATAGTGGCTTACGTGCTGATTCTGTTTTTAGCGTATCGTTAGTCACCATCCCTGTGATTTTGGGAGCTTCCCTAGTATTCGCTTTTTTAACCCAGTTGGTCTACCCTATAGCCCATGTATAACCCATCGCTCCGTCAAATCCCCCGTAGTCAACTTGCAGATGTACTGCCGCCCCAAAAAGAGCCTTCTATTTTGGCTTGGCTCGAAAGCAGTGGTCGCCTCAAGCCTCGGGAAGTTGTGGTTGAAGTCATTAAGAATGAGGCCGACAACGAAGAGCTATCCGATCTGATGGGAGACGGTGATAACGACTATGACGATGATCTAGAAATCGCCAGTGACGATGATTAGCGAGACCGCTCTTGATCTGTGGTGTGTTCAAGCTGTGGTGTGATCGGTTGAGCAGTGCCAGCGAATAGTGGAGATATGGGCTATTCGAAGGCGCGGGGGAGGTATGTGTGAGGAGTGTAGCTTTTGTGGATGCGAAGTTTTTGACAAAACGGTCGTTGCGATCGCTGTCCCTATCTGGGCGAATTCTATTGTGGTGGACAGGGTTAGGACTAACCCTGACGGCGCTGGGTTTAGACCTTTGGTTTGAGCACCTGGGTCAAAGCCTGTCCCTAACCTTGCCCTTCATCGTGGCTGCCACCGGGACGACGGCAGCGGGCTATGTTGCCCTGCCCCTATTGCGGGCCTTGAAAACCGGTCAATTCATTCGCGAGGATGGTCCCCAAGCCCACCTCAAAAAAGCCGGAACCCCCACCATGGGAGGCATCTTCTTTGTGCCCGTGGGGCTACTAGTGGCGATTGTGCTGACCGGGGCCAACCCGATCGTGCTGGGGGGTGCCGCGATGACCCTGGCCTATGGCTTTATTGGCTGGCTTGATGACTGGCAAGTCCTCCAACAGCGCTCTAATAAGGGGATTTCACCCCGCACTAAGCTCGGTTTGCAAGTCTTATTTGCGGCCCTATTCTGCGGGTGGGTGTTTGCCACGCAACCCAGTGAGCTCACGACGCTGGTATTGCCCCTGGGTATTGCGATTCCCCTGGGGCTATTGTTTTGGCCGATCGCTGGCTTTGTGCTTGTCGCTGAGAGTAACGCCACGAACCTAACGGATGGCCTCGATGGCTTGATGGGGGGGACCGGCGCGATCGCCCTGATGGGTTTAGGCGCATTAGTCGCCCCCAGCCATCCCGAACTGATGGTGCTCTGTGCTGCCCTAAGTGGGGCTTGTCTGGGCTTTTTGGTACACAATCGGAATCCGGCTAAGGTCTTTATGGGAGACACGGGCTCCCTAGCCCTGGGGGGAGCTTTGGCAGCTGTAGGCATCTTGAGTGGTCAACTCTTTGCCCTAGGGATTGTTACCCTCCTCTTTTTTGCCGAAACCTTATCCGTCATTATCCAGGTGGGTTATTACAAAGCGACTAAAGGTCCTGATGGCGTGGGCAAGCGCTTTTTTCGCATGGCCCCACTGCACCATCACTTTGAGCTATCAGGCTGGTCAGAGATTCAGGTGGTTGGCAGCTTTTACGCCGTCACGGCTATTTTTGCCCTCCTGGCAGTATTCACCTTAAGCCCTGCCTAATCCACTTTTTTCGGGTGCATCCCAGCTTTGCAAAGGTCATTCTGAACGTAGCGATAGCAAAGTGTTGGCGCAGCCTGCCGCAGGCTTAGAATCCCGATTTTGCCTGAGGACTGAGATCCTTCGCTACACTCCGTTGCGCTCAGGATGAAAACAGTGGGATGCACCCCTTTTTTCAACGACCATCCAGGGTCAGAAAAGTTTCCTGCCCACTGCCTTGAAGCCCCATGGTTGGGGACAGCTTACGTTGCATGGGTGAGGCTGGCGCTGATCACCCCTTGGGCCTGCAGTGCCGCTGCTACCCGCAGAATTTTGGCCTCCTGATACGGCGCACCCATAATTTGTACGCCCACGGGTAATCCCTGCGGTTGTGGAACGGGAACCGATAGAACCGGTAACCCGATAAACGATAGGGGTTGGGTATATAGCCCTAGGTGGGGGCGGACGAGAATATCTTGCCCGTCGATAGCCATGGTGTCTTGGTCAATGTAGGGGGCCACACAGGGGGTGGTGGGTGCGAGCAGAATATCCACCTCTGTGAACAGCGATCGCACCTGATCGCGATACCAGCGCCGCAACCGCTGGGCCTGGAGATACCAACTGGCAGGAATCATCGCTCCGGCCAAGAAGCGATCGCGGGTGGCCGGGTCAAAGTCTATGGGGCAGGACCGGAGGCGGGACAAATGCAGTTGACTGCCCTCAGCGGCGGTAATCAAGTAGGCCGCCGCCCGAGCTCGATCACTGGCGGGTAGGGTGACGCGCTGGGTCACCTGCAAAGCCGTGGCGACGGTTTCTAGGGCAGTGGCAACGGCGGGTTCCATGCCTTGGGCAAAGTGACCGGCGGCGATGGCGATGCGGAGACCATCAACCCCAGCCTGCACCCCAGCCTGTAAATGGGGGGTCACGGGAGCGATGGGGCGATCGCAGCAGACAGGATCACGGGGATCTGGCCCCTGGAGCGCATCAAAGGCTAAGGCAATATCCTCGACCGTGGTGGCCAGGGGACCAATATGGTCCAGGCTGGCGGAGAAGAGCTGAGTTCCGGCCCTGGAGAGACGCCCATAGGTGGGCTTAAAGCCATAGACGCCGCAGAGCGCTGCGGGCACCCGAATTGAACCATTGGTATCAGACCCTAAGGTCAGTGGCACTAGGCTCGCTGCTACCGCTGCTGCTGACCCCCCGGACGAGCCCCCGGATACCCGAGCGGGATCGTGGGGGTTAGGGGTTGCCCCGTAGTGATGATTAACGGTGACGAAACCGTAGGCGTACTCATCCATATTCAAGGCCCCCACCAAAATTGCTCCGGCGGCTTCGAGGCGAGCGATCGCAGTGCAATCCTGGGTGGCGGGGGCATTGGAGGCATTGATTTTAGCCCCAGCCAGGGTGACTTCCCCGGCGATGTCATAGAGGTTTTTCACCGCAAAGGGAACCCCTGCCAAGGGACCCACCGGTTCCCCTGCGGCTAAGGCCGCGTCAATGGCTTGGGCTTGGGCGATCGCCCGCTCAGCGGTGACCGTGGTGAAACAATTCAGGGCGGGATTGTGCTGCTCAATCCGGGCTAAGGTAGCCGCCGTAATCGCCACTGCAGTGGTCTCGCCTTGGCGCAGGGCAGTGGTGAGGGCAATGGCATCCCGTCGGTAGGTCATGGTGGCAAGGGAGGGTAAGGGCAATGCCCGCTAAGGATAAAGGATAGAGACCGCCAAAAAAACCACCCTTTTCAAAAATCTGTGTTATCTTGCCATCAGTGCAGTTCGCTGCATGTCCCATCCAAAAAACCGTCCAGGAAATAAGGAGGTGATGCCCATGCAAGATCACAGTACATGCACGGGTCTCCAGGTTGAAGTAGACCGGCTGTGTGCCGGGGCTGTTCTCTAGAACCAGTGTCAATCCGTTATGGATGACCTGACTGACTGAAACTGGTTTCCGGTGTTCCTTCCGGCAGTCTGGTTTCGACCTGAATGAGACCCTCTAGACCGCCCCTACCCACCGAAGCATTTTGCTTCTTCTGGGTGGGGGCGGATAGTTTTTTTAAGGAGATTTTGATAGCTGGGGTCATAAAGCCTCCAGCACGGGGCAAGACTCAAAGACTTTATCCATAGGCTTTCTGGCGTCGCTCTAATGCCACAAGCTTGGCGGCATTAGCCCTGCCCTGGAACTGGGAACCGCTGGCGCTATGACGAAATCGTCACTCCATCGACACAATGCCAACTTGACCCAGTACAAGATTTTTGGGGAGGCGCTATGGCCGCTTTACTCAATGAGCGCGACATTCGAAGCCAATTGAACCCGCATCCCCACTGGACGTTGCAGGGCAATACCATCCAACAGGTCAAAACCTTTGATGGTTTCCCTAGCGCGATCGCCGTTGTCAATGCCCTGGTGGATCCGGCTGAAGCTGCGGGCCACCATCCCGATATCACCATCTCTTACAACCGCGTCACGATTACCCTCAGCACCCATGACGCCGGTGGTCTCACAGCCAAGGATTTTGCCCTAGCAGCAGAGATTAATCAGTTGGTCTAGCCATTGCCAAAAAAACACAGAAAAAAGAGAGCAAACCTTGAGTCTCCCAGTCTGTTTTTGGCTTCAAGCAGGCTTGGTCTGATCCAGCCGTACGCCGGGGCCTGATCGCCCTCTAGAGGAATCTCCCCAACGCCGTTGGAGATGTATTTCACTCATCTGGATCAAGCTTTAAGGCTTTGGGGTGGGGTAACCGCGATTATTTTTGGGATCACACAGTTCAATCATTGCAATAACAGCAACCTTTGGTGGAGTTTTAATTGCCCCTGAGGGCCAGCCGATTTGCGAAGATAGAATCGGTTTATAACCGGGAAATCTGAAACTATCGCGCTAGCCACTTTGATGAGGCGATCCGGACCGAAAGCGAGGCACAAAATAGCGCGAAGTCTTGTTTTACTGGGGCTCACAATAGCTATACCGTATCGTCCTCGGCTTTCCGCCTATACTGCTGGCCATCTTCTAGGGATGGACCTCAAGCTCGTTGATCTGTTTTCCCCAGTACATTCATGGATCCAGACAGTACCCGCTATCAGAAAAAAATAACGGATTTGGAAGCGGAAAATCAGCTGTTAAGGCAACAGTTACTGACCGCCCAGCAGACCGGTCAGCCAACGCTCCAGGCACTCAATGACTTGCCCGCGGGTGAGGCATCGCGCCATCGTCCTGATCCCCAAGGGACAGAGGCACGCTTGCACCAACAAGCCGCCCAATATCAGCAAATTTTTGAAACCATTACCGACGGCCTCGGCATCATCAATCTGGAAACCGGGGAATTGGTAGAAGTCAACCCGGCCTACCACCAGATGCATGGCTATACCTACGATGAATTTATGGCCGTGCCGTTGGCCCACCACGTCCACCCTGATTCTTTACCGCTGCTGGCCCAGTTTGTGGAAGCAATTCGGGCAGGGCGTACCTTTGCTTACAACGCCCAGAATGTTCACCGCCAGGGCCATGGGATTGATATCGAGGTGAAGGGGATTCCGTACCCTTACAACGGCGTTACCCATGGGTTAGCCATTGTCAGAAACGTCAGCGATCGCAATCGTATGGCCGCCAACCTGCGCTTGAGTGAGGCCCGCCTGATTGCTGCCTTTGAGCAAGCCGCCGTGGGCTTTGCGGAATCAGATATGCAAACGGGGCGATTGACCTTGGTGAATACGCGCTTTTGTGAAATGACCGGCTATAGCCAAGCCGAACTCGCCGCCATGACCATTGCCGATCTCACCCATCCTGAGGATGTGGCAACGTCTAAGCAAGCAATCCAACTGCTATTTTCGGGCCAGATTGAGCACTTCACCCTAGAGAAACGCTATCTCTGCAAAGGCGGCGGCTTCTTTTGGTCAGAGACCACGGTTTACCTGGTCGAACCGCCTGATCAGCAAGCCACCTACTGCATGGCTGCCATTCAAAATATTAATCAGCGCAAGCGACTAGAAGCGGAACGCAAAGCGGCTGAAAAAGCGCTGAAATTGACTCAGTTTGCTGTAGAGAATGCCGCCACCAGTTTATTCTGGATAAGCGACTCAGGACAGATTCAAAACATCAATCAATCTGCTTGCAAGACTTTGGGATACACCGCTGAAGAACTCAAAACAAAATTTGTTTGGGATATCAGGCCCAGTTTGAGCCGCGAGCAGTGGCCCCAACATTATCAAGTATTAAAGGAACAATCTTATCTCCGGTTTGAAGCTGAGTATCAAACAAAAAACCAAGCCATCTTTCCTGTTGAGATTACGAGCAATTATTTGGAATATGGCGAGCAAGGGTATATTTTTGCGCAGGTTCAAGACATTCGCGATCGCAAAGCCTCTGAAGACGCTTTAAAACAGAGTGAAGAAAAATTTCGCACCCTTGTCGAAAACATGAATGGGGCGGTCTATCGCTGCAAAAATGATGCTGACTGGACCATGGAGTTTATCAGCGATGCCATCTTCAATTTGTCAGGCTACGCCGCGACTGACTTGATTCAAAATCAGTTTCGCACCTATGCCAGCCTTATCCATCCCGATGACGCGAATTATGTCGATACCTCTGTGGCTAAAGCTTTAGCCAACAGACAACCCTTCACCTTGGAATATCGAATCCTTCATCGGGATGGCAGTAGCCGTTGGATTTATGAAAAAGGTAAAGGTATCTTCGACCATGACGATCAGTTACTCTTTATAGAAGGGGTATTTTTTGATATTAATGACACTAAATCTACAGAAACAGAGAATAAAGCTTATCAAGAAAAACTCGAATTTTTGATTCAGAAAACAACATTGGGTATCATTGAATGGGATACTGACTTTCAAGCCGTTGCCTGGAATCCCGCTGCCGCCCAAATTTTTGGATATAGCGCTGATGAGATGCTGGGGCAGCACGCTAGACGCATCGTCCCCCTTGAATTTCAACCCTATGTTGACGATGTCATGACAGCCTTGGTGGAAGGACAAGGGGGCAATTACAGCATTAATGAAAACACCACTAAAGCAGGCATGAGAATCACCTGCGAGTGGATCAATACTGTTCTTTATGATACGCAGCAGGAAACCTTAGGCATCTTTTCCCTGGTGCAAGATATTACGGCCCGAACCAAGGCGGAGGCCGACCTCAAGCAAAGTGAGGCCAGCCTCCGCCTTCAGAGGATGTTTGAAAAGTCGGTCTTGAAGTAATAAAAGCTCTCAGGGTATAAGTTGCGACAAGTA
>JAQCKL010000222.1 GCA_027592485.1 Cyanobacteriota bacterium | reverse complement strand
CTTGGCTCACAGTCTGCTCTTGCTGGGCTATTGATATGAAATCTTTCTATTGTTCGAGGTGCCCTGGAGAGCTGCCGCCTTGAGGCTTTAGACAGAAGACTTTTTATCGTGTCTGTTGGTAGAGAAACGATTTCAATTTCAATACCTTGCAAAACCTGGTTTAGCGGTATGGTGGATCCCGATGTTTGTCGGACTCTGGCCCCATGGCGCGTTCCAACGCCCTCCGCTATTACGTGTTGACGCGGCTAATGCTGGCCCCGCTGATGGTGTGGACCATCACCACCCTGGTGTTTTTGTTGCTGCGGGCCACCCCTGGTGATCCCATTGATGCGCTTTTGGGACCACGGGCACCCGAAGCGGCAAAAGAAGCGCTGCGAGGCCAACTGGGTTTAGACGCGCCGCTGATCATTCAATACGGGCGCTATCTCAAGCAGCTTTTATCCTTTGATTTAGGCTCCTCTTTGGCCAGTCAAGGGCAAACCGTGTGGGCCATCATCGGCAATCATTTCCCTGCCACGGTAGAGCTAACGGTCTGCGGCATGATTGTGGCGGCGGTGGTGGGGTTGACGGTAGGGGCGATCGCGGCCTCTCGGCCCAACTCGCCCCTCGATGCGGGCGGACGCCTGTTTGGCATCATTACCTACGCCATCCCCATGTACTGGTTTGGGATGCTGCTGCAACTGTTGTTCGCGGTGCAATTACGCTGGTTTCCGATTGGGACCCGCTTCCCCCTGGCAGGGACCCCGCCTGCTGGGCCGACGGGTCTATATCTGCTGGATAGCTTGATGACCGGGCGACTGGACTTGTTTGGAACCACCCTTTACCACCTGGCCCTCCCCAGTTTGACCCTGGGGGTGTTGATTAGCGGGGTGTTTGAGCGGATTGTACGGGTGAATTTGAAGCAAACCCTACGGGCCGATTATGTGGAAGCAGCGCGGGCGCGGGGCATTCCTGAAGTGCGGATTGTCTTGGCCCATGCCCTGAAGAATGCCTTGATCCCGGTCGTAACAGTTTTGGGTCTAACATTCGCCTCGCTGTTGGGAGGAGCGGTGCTGACAGAGGTCACCTTTTCGTGGCCAGGACTCGCTAACCGACTCTATGAAGCCATCTCCCAGCGAGACTATCCGGTGGTGCAAGGGTTGATGGTGTTTTTTGGCATTATCGTCGCTATTATCAGCATTGGCATCGATATCCTCAATGCCTATATCGATCCTCGCATCCGTTATTAGCAGCCACGGCGACTGACTGGTACCTGGTGGCATAAGGGTCAAGGGGCCTACACCATTGAGTACTAGGCCAACCGATCACGATCACGGGGAATCGTGAAATCAATTTCTGGACCGATTGACACCATCCGGGTAGGGCTGATGGTTTCGTGAATCTGGTAATAGTGACGATAGCGCTGGCCCCTTTGCTTCGGACACCTCGGATCGCCCTGCTCCATAGCACAGAAACACAGTGGCTCGCAGGCTTGTCCTAACCGGACTGGCGACTGCTATGGTCGCCAGTCTGAACACCTCAGCCCCTTTAATGAACCGTTAAAGGGGGTCTTATTGCGCAAGAAATTCGCAGGAATATGAATTTATGTTGCCAAAATCGATGAGCTTCAAGAGTCGTCACATTTTTGTCACATTTGCTGGCTAGTTTGGTGGGATCCTAGTAGTCCTGTTTTTAGCTGTGTAAGCGGCCTGACTTGCCGGCCACAAGTAACTATTGATTCCTGGAAAATCCGAGAGGTGGTGCGGCAACGATGGTTAGATCTTTTTTGGGCAAAGGCCTGCTGATTAGCGTGCTGACGTTGTTGGTCGCAAGCTGTAATGAGGGTGTCACGGTTACGTCTGACCCAGAGGCGGCCCCTGGGGCAACCGCCACGGGCACCACCATTACGGGCACCATTGTTGTGGCTGACATCTCAGACGAGCCTGCCCAAAAAATTGAGGAATACCAGCCCTTTATTGATTATTTGGCGACGCAACTTGACGATGTCGGAATCAATAGCGGTCAAGTGGAAGTTGCCCCCGACATGGCCACGATGGCAGATTGGCTGGCCTCAGGGAAGGTAGATATCTATTTTGACAGCCCTTACCCTTCGCTAATTGTGGGTGAATTATCGGGTGCCCAGCCGGTGCTGCGACGCTGGAAAGATGGGGTGGCGGCTTACCGCACGGTTATTTTTGTCCAGGCCGATAGCGAATTTGCCACGATTAATGATCTGAAAGGGCAGATGGTGGCCTTTGAAGATCCCTTCTCGACCTCTGGCTACATGCTGCCTCTGGCCTACTTGATTGAGGTGGGGATGACGCTGGTGGAAAAACCGGACGTGGATGCCCAGCTCGCCGCTGACCAGGTGGGCTATGTGTTTAGTGATGCCCATGAAAATTCGATCCAATGGGTGCTGTCAGGGAAGGTGGCGGCAGCGGCAGTCGCTTATCCAGATTTTCTGGAAATTCCTGCCGACATTCGTCAAAAGCTGACCATCCTAGCTGAAACAGAGCCCCTGCCCCGCCATTTGGTGATGTTATCCCCCACCCTCAGCTCAGAGGAGGCAGCGGCCATCCGATCAGCGCTATTAACGATGGATGAGAGTGACACTGGGCGGGCAGTCTTAGTCGCTTTTGAAAGGACCACTCAATTTGATGAATTTCCGGAAGGGGCCGAACAGGCTTTGAGTCGGATGCGGGCGCTGTATAGCCTTACCCAAAACCAAGGTGCTGGGGCAGCGACCGATGGTGAGGACTAAATTTCTGCGATCTCGGCCCTCTCGCGATGTCATAGTTCAACCGCTTAGGCAATTTAAGCGGCGATCGCTGTCCCTCAAACTGACGATCCTGATTACCAGTCTGGTCATGACCATCGTGGGGGCAACCACGCTGCTCTCGATCCAGCGCGAACAGCGTAACTTTCGCACGGAACTCAAACAGCAGGCGGCGCTGCTCTCTGATAGTCTGGCCATTACCCTCAGAGATCCGCTCTATCGCTTAGATGCCAGTCTATTGCGGGATTTTGTCGCCACCTTGGGGCAGTACGATCAGGTCTTTAGCGCCGCCTATCTCTACGATAGCCAAGGCCGCTTATTGGTCGATGCCAACCAAGCGGGGCCGATTTATGCGATCGAGAGCGATCCGCTGGGTCAGCGACTCATCAACAGTTCTGGCCCCCAATTTGAATGGCGAGAGGATGAGCTGGTCATCAGCCGGGCGATCGCCATCGGTGGCCAGCCCGTCGGAGCCATTCGGTTAGGGCTTTCCACAGAGCCTTTACAGCAAAAGGTGGCGGCGGTGCGCAACTGGGGTATCGGGGTCGCGGCGATCTCGACAATCCTCAGCGCCTTGCTAGCAAGGTGGATTAGTCGCTCCATTACCCAGCCGGTACAGGAGCTAGTACGGGGCACGCAACAACTCTCCCAGGGCAACTTTGAACAGCCGATTCAGATCCAGACGGGGGATGAGTTATCGGTTTTAGCCGATGCGTTTAACACCATGGGTCGCCAATTGCAGCAGACCCTCAGTCTTTTAGCCCAGCAGAATGAGGATCTCGAGATCAGGGTCGAGCAACGCACCGAGACGCTAAGCCAAACCCTCAAAGATTTGCAGGACGCTCAAGCCCAACTGATTCAAAGTGAGAAAATGTCGGGCTTGGGCCAAATGTGGCTGGCGTTGCCCATGAGATCAATAACCCGGTGAGCTTTATTCACGGCAACCTACAGTATCTACAGGAGTACACCCAGGATCTGCTCGGACTGACGCAGCTCTATCAAAAACATCACCCCGACCCCCATCCTGAGGTTGAAGCCCAGATTGATCAGATTGATCTGCCCTTTTTGAAGGAGGATTTGTTGAAGGTGCTCGATTCCATGACCCTCGGCACGGAGCGGATTCGAGAAATTGTGCTGTCCCTACGCAACTTCTCACGGTTAGACGAGACCGGTCTGAAGCTGGCCAGGGTGAATGACGGGATCGATAGCACGTTGATGATTTTGCAACATCGCCTCAAGGCAAATGCCCAACGCCCTGCCATTCAAATCCTTAAGGACTACGGAGAGATTCCTGAGATTGCCTGCTACCCGGGCCAACTCAATCAGGTATTTATGAATATCCTGGCTAACGCCATTGACGCCTTAGACGATAGCCAGGATGGTCTGGCCTACAAGGACTTAGAGGCCCATCCCCATACCATCCAGATTCGCACCCAGGTTTCTGATGCCCAGAGGCTCACCGTCTCCATTCAGGACAACGGGCCTGGGATTCCCGAAGCGGTGCGCTCGAAGTTGTTTAACCCCTTTTTCACCACGAAGCCCGTGGGCAAAGGGACCGGCTTGGGGTTATCGATTAGCTATCGGATCATCACGGAAAAGCATGGGGGCAAGCTGTTTTGCGACAGTGTCCTCGGCCAGGGCACCACCTTTGTGATTGAACTCCCGATTCGTCAGCAAGTGCTGGATGGCGATGACCCAGGCGTCATGGTTTTGCGAAATTAAAAGTGCTGAAAGCAGTCCTCCCAGCCCAAGGAGATACCGGTGGTCACATCTGGGGTCTCGACTAGGTACACCCCTGGATCCGGCTGAATCGTACCGACGATCGCGGCGGTCGGCCCCAATTGATTTACGAGGGCTTGGGCGATCTCCCTTGGCAGACACAGGACCAGCTCAAAATCCTCCCCCCCATAGAGGACCCAGCGTTCAGCGGCGGCCATCCCCACCCAGCCCACCAATGCTGGGGGAAACGGTAATTGTGATCGCACCAGTCTTGCCCCCACCCCACTGGCCTTACAGAGGTGGAGGATGGCATTGGCCAACCCATCACTACTGTCCATGGCCCCCATGCTGGCCGTGGGGTACGCGTTCAAAATCTGGCGCAGCACTTCCACGACATCAAAGCGGGGCCGTGGACGTTGATGGGCCTCGATCCATGCCCCACGAACCGAGGGGGAAAGGGCAGCACCCGCAGCAGGATTGAGCAACAGTTCTAGGCCTGCCCGCGAAGCCCCGTGGTAACCGGTCACCACAATCACATCGCCGGGTTGTGCGCCGTGGCGATAAAAGGCTTGTCCCGGCGTCACCCGGCCCAGGGCAGTAATGGCCAGACTCACCTGGGCAGATCGAACCACATCGCCCCCCAAAATCGCCCCGCCGTAGGTTTGCAAGCAAGTCGCCATACCCCTATACACCGCCTCGACCCAGGTCACGGGCACCGTCCCTGGCAGGCTAAGTCCCACGGTAATACCAACTGGGCTGGCCCCCATGGCGGCCAGGTCGGACAGGTTAGCAGCAACCGCTCGCCAGCCGACGGATTCGGGAGGGGTGGTGCGATCGCTAAAATGCACCCCATCCACCAACACATCGGTGGTGACAACCCAGTCCGCAGCATTGGCGGGCAGGACAGCGGCGTCATCGCCGATCAGGTCAACGGCACAGAAGGGCTGGAGGCGCTGAATTAGGGCCATTTCCCCGATATCAGCTACCGAGAGCGCGTTTGGCTGGTGTAAATCGATGGATGTCACCCCGAGGATTCGTTACGTCATCCCGTAAGGGTAATCATTACTGGAGGTAACCCGCTTAAAGTTCCTTGCGGATATCGACGACCCGCAAAATTCCCACCACCACAATCAGCGTGACAATCAGCAGCAGCACCGCATTGGCTGCCGCCAGGGGGTACTGCAAACTACCAATTTGCGTGTTAATCAGCTTGCCCACCGAAGCGGCTTGACCGCCCCCCATTAAGCGCACCGTCAAATAATCCCCCATGGTCAGGGTGACCACAAAAATGGAGCCGATCGCCATACCGGGAGCCGTTAAAGGCAGAATGATTTCTTTTAAAACCTGGAACCCCGACGCCCCCATATCCACTGCGGCGGTAATCAGGTCGCGGTCGATGCGCATCAGGCTATTAAAAATCGGGGCGATCATAAAAAAGTTATAGAGGTGCACCATCCCCAGCACGATCGCAAAATCAGAATAGAGCAACCATTCCACCGGTTGACTCACTAGGTGTAGCCCCATCAATGCCTGGTTTACCAGTCCCTCTTTCCCCAACACCGGAATCCAAGAGATCATCCGAATGATGTTGGAGGTCCAGAAGGGAATCGTGCAAATCAAAAACAGGATGATCCGCCGACTCTGACTCTCAATGTGGAAGGCGAGAAAGTAAGCGACAGGAAAGGCGATCGCCAAGCAAAACGTCCACACCAGCACCACATATTTAAAGGTATTTAGATAGGTGGCGACGGTGACCTGGGAGCTGAAGATGCCCCCATAGTTCTCCCAGCTAAAGGCAGGGATCATGGCATAGCCATTGAACTGCCAAAAGCTCACTATCCCAATCATGGCAATGGGCAACACCAAAAACGCCAGCAAAACTAGCGTTTGAGGGGTGACGAGCAGGTAGGTTCTGAGCGATTTCCAGGTGCTATCCATGACGTTGTTTAGGGGCAGTTCAAAATAACACCGATGACTGGGTTCCTGCTGGTTGACTGACAAAAGTTGTTCCCTCTCCCCGTGGGTGAGGGCTAGGGTGAGGGCTTTCCGAGGCTCTGGGCATAGAGGTTTTGTCAGTCAATCAGGGGTTCCTGTCCTAGGGGTGGGCTTAAACACTCTGGAATGACCCACCCCGCCCTACGGGCACCCCTCCGAGGAGGGGAGAGGATGCAGAGATGACGCTTTAAGCGGCGATAAACTCATTCCACTTTTGCACCAGGTAAACCTGCTCTTCCATGGTGGAGTTCCAGACCACCACGTTGCCCATGCGTTCCTCAAAGCTGCCACCGTCACGGACAGCCCCAGCTTTCTCCAAGGTGGTACCAAAGGGATCCACCATATCTACCGCAGCGGGCTTACCTTCGTACCAGAAATCCCATTCTTCAGGGGACATGTACTGCTTAGAAAGCTCGGGTGCAGCGCTGTAGTAGCCTTGGCGACCAAGGAATGCGCCCACCCAGCCCTCTAGCATCCAGTTGAGGTACTCATAGGCGGCATCTAGGGCGGGACCTTCTAAGCTGCGGGAAATGCCGACGCCACCGCCCCAGGCACGGTAGCCCTCTTTCAACGGTGCATAAACACATTCGATGCCTTGGGCCTTCACTGCGGTGACCGCTGGGGACCACATTGATTGCAGCACCACCTCACCGGAGGTCATGAAGTTAACCGATTCATCAAATGTCTCTCAGAAGGCCCGGAATTGCCCCGCCTGCTTCTGCTCAATCAGGATGGCGGTGATTTTATCAATTTCTTCCTTGGTCATGTTGCCCTTGTCGCCAAAGGTCATTAACCCGGCAGATTCCACCACCATGGCCGCATCCATAATGCCAATGGAGGGAATGTCTAGAATTGAGGTTTTACCCTTGAACTCTTCGTTAAATAGTTCTGCCCAGCTCTCGATCTTGCGGCC
>JAQCKL010000221.1 GCA_027592485.1 Cyanobacteriota bacterium | reverse complement strand
TCTCCCCCCTGTAGGCGGATCATGAAAAAGCCAATTCCCAATCCCACCAAGATGAGAGAAAACGATAGAAATGCTGTGTTGAAAATTTCGCCACCCATGGCCTCTAAGTCTCCTACTCGTTTGACTTTTTAGATAAGCAATCAGATCAGAAACCGTAGTTCCTATGCAGGAAGTATTTTACAGGCCCATTGCCCTCTCCACTCCTGTCTTTTCCAGCCCCTAGCCTTTCCCCATGGACCGACCTGATCCCTTAGACCCTCAAATTGCTGATCTCAATCAACGCCTCAAGGCGGCCCGACTGGGCCTCTGCCTAGAACGGCGTGGGGACAAACTGACCCTGCGCGGCACCCTACCCCCCCGTCCGGGCAGCGATCGCCTCCGTCCCCATCAGCAGCGCATTCCCCTGGGCATGCCCGTCACCAAGGCGGGCCTCAAGCAAGCCGAACGGGAGGCCAAGGTGATCGCCGCCCGATTGATTGAAAATACCTTTGACTGGCAAGCCTATTTACCCCTGTCAGGGAAAGTGATGGCCTCGGCAGAACTGGGGGAAAAGGTGCGGGCGTTTCAAACCCACTACTTTGCCCTGGTTGACGGTGATGATCCCAAGGCCCTGGCCTCGGCCACTACCACCTGGGAGAAGGCCTATGCCCCATACCTGAGGAAATTAACAGCCCTGTGCGATCGCCACCCCACCCTAAATTTGCCAGAGGCAATTTTGGCCACGGTTAAAGCCACTCGGGCCAATTCCCGCAGCCGCCAAGTCTGTTGCACCGCCCTAGAGGGGTTTTCGCAGTTTTTGAACCTCACCCTACCCCAGGACTTGAAATCCCTCTGGGGCAACTATGGCAGCCATCAAACCCAACTGCGAGACCTGCCCAGTGACGCACTGATTGTGGAATGGTTTGCACGCATTCCCAACCCCACCTGGCGGTTTGTCTATGGGGTAATGGCCACCTATGGGCTGCGGAACCACGAGGCCTTTTTCTGCGACTACAGCAGTCTGGGGCAGGGGGATCCGGAAGCCCTGATTGAGGTGCTGCCCACCACTAAAACCGGTGCCCATGACGTGTGGCCTTTTTTGCCGGAATGGGTGGATTTATTCCAGTTGCGAGAGGGTCAGTTACCACCGATCCAAACCGATTTAACCCAAACCACCCTGCAACGCATCGGCCAGCAGGTGACCGTCCAGTTTCGCCGCTACGAGGTGCCGTTTTCCCCCTACGATTTGCGCCATGCCTGGGCGGTGCGTACCATTCTGATGGGGCTACCCGATACCGTGTCGGCTCGGATGATGGGCCATTCGGTCGCTATCCATAACCGTACCTACCACCGCTGGATTACCCGCCGCGATCAGCAACAGGCGGTGCGGGCGGCGTTAGGGGGTAGAGGTGTGTGAGGGTGGTGTGTAAAGCAGGGCAATCGCACCTAAATCAGGTTGCCATACGCCTAAAAACCGAACTTTTTCGGCTCTACCGATCCCTTTATGCAAATACTGCGGGCGTCAGTTTGTTGAAGATCCTCAATGGAAGCTCAAAGACAAAGACACCGCTGGGCTGGTCAACTTGCGATAGCAGTCGCCAATTGCATTAAGACATAAGCTAGCAGCATTTCCCATCTCCGGTTAGTGCCATGCCCAAGCCTTATAGCTATGACCTGCGCTGCAAAGTGATTGAGGCTGTCGAGCTAGATGGCATGCCTATTAATGAAATTGAGCACTGTTGGCCATGGCTGAAGAGCCGCATTCGAAGAGATCTCGATAACTTTGAGACCTTAAGAGATGCGATGGAGCACGTTCTCAAGGTGGCAACGTCCCGGATGAGATGTGGTCGTTTGTCGATGACAAAAGCAATAAGCAGTGGGTCTAGCTGGCAATAGATGCAGACACCAGGGAAATTATCGGGGCTCATCTGAACATTCTCCTTCGGTATAGACTCTTCGGGAATGCCCACTTTTTCGAGGTAAGGTCAAGTAACTCGCAGTTTTGTCCTGAGCACCGGACGGGCGACTGCCCCATAGATGAGGGGGCGGCTAAGGCGCGTAGAGGGCTAGGTCACGGTGGCGATCGCCGCTTCAATGAACGGCAGGACGGCATCAAAATCATAATCACTGACCTGATTGCTCAGATACTGGATGATCTCGGCGTACTGATCGGGCAACTGTTGCAGCAGCACAATGATCGCTTCTTCGTCCAACAGCAACGTGGTGTGATGGAGCCGCTCTAGCCAGGACTGGGGCTGGGTGGCCAATGCGGCGATGATGGCGGGTCCCTCTGGACCCGCATCCGCCATGTCTAGGGAAATTGTTTTGGTGGGGACAGGTTCATACTGATATTGGACCCCCAAATGCTCGGTCAACTTGGCCGTAATAACATCGGTTTTGAGGGGTTTGGTCACAAAGTCGTCGCATCCCGATGCCAATGCTTTGGCTTGGTCTTCGGCAAAGACGCTGGCGGTCAGGGCCAAGATTTTGGTGGGTGGGGTTTCAGGGTTTTGCTGTTCAAGGGCTCGAATCTGGCGGGTGGCCATATAACCATCCAGCACCGGCATGCGGAGGTCCATCCAGATTAAGTGGGGGTGCCACTTCTGCCAGTGGTCGATCGCGCCCTGCCCATTGCTGGCCACCTTCAACTCAAATCCCAACTGACTGAGCAATGTGTATAAAAGGGTACAACTGGCCAAATCATCTTCGACGATCAAAATCCGATAGGGCTGCTGCCCTGGCTCTAGGGCAATGGGCTGGGGTTCGGCTTGAGCGGCATTGGCCACTGCCGCCTCAACCACCGTTACTGGAACGGTAAAGCGAAAGGTCGCCCCTTGGGCAACGGCACTTTCGACAAACAGTGTTCCCCCCATGAGCTGCACAAACCGGCGACTAATGGCCAACCCTAACCCCGTGCCTTCTTGCAGACGGTTATGGAGCTGAGCCTGGGAAAAAGGTTCAAAAATCAAGGCTTGGTCAGCATCAGCAATGCCCAGACCGGTGTCCCTCACCTCAAAGGTAAGGGGCAAGATCATCGGGCCAGTGGCTGGTGAGATCGCGTCACTGACCCGATTAGTCTTAATCCGAAGGGTGACCTGTCCTTGGTCAGTAAACTTGATAGCATTACCGACCAGATTGATCAGCACTTGCCGGAGTTTGTGTTCATCGGCCTCAATGGTGACGGGTAGATTCTCAGGATAGGTAATTTCAAACTGGAGACCCTTGGCTGCGGCCTTGCCCTGCAGCATGGCGGCAATGGTTTCCACGAGTTGGCGGGGACAAAAGCGCTGAGGTTGTAGGGAAACTCGCCCCGCCTCAATGGAAGACATCTGGAGAATGTCATTAATCAAATTCAGCAGGTGCTCACCACTGTGGTTGATGATGCAGAGGTTTTCGAGATGTTGGGGATTCAGGGCCGAATCTTGAACCATGAGTTGGCTGACCCACGAGATAGCGTTGAGGGGGGTGCGGAGCTCGTGGCTCATGTTGGCTAAAAACGTACTTTTGGCTCGGTTGGCTGCTTCGGCTAAATCCTTGGCTTGCTGAAGTTGGGTGGTGCGCTCAGCCACGCGATCTTCTAGGATTTGATTGGTGTTTTGCAGGACCTGCTCTGCAGCTTTGAGCGTGCTGATATCTTCGGCAATACCGGCAATGCGATAAACCTGACCGGTCTCATCCCACACGGGGAAAGCCCGATCTCGAATCCAATGGATTTCACCATTGGGCTGCTGAATCCGATATTCCTGATCGTAAGTATCGTAGTCATCAATGAACCGATCGAGGGCAGCCTGAACCTGGGGTAGATCATCTGTGTGGACGGCCTCTAACCAACTTAACCCTGCCTCATATACGGTTGCGATAGGGCGGCCCCAAATGGCTTCATAGGCGGGGCTGATGTAGAGCATGTCTGCCAGGTCAGGGGTGGTCAGCCAAAACACCTGGTTAATGTTTTCGGCCAGTTGCCGGAAGCGCGCTTCACTCTCTTGCAGGGCGACTTCGGCTTGTTTGCGATCGCTAATGTCCTCATAGGAGCCAAACACCCCAATAATTTCCCCGCGCTCATCCCGCAGGGGGATCTTGTTGGTCAACAGCCAAGCTGAGGTGCCGTCTCTCCGTAATTGGGGCTCTTCGTAGTTGACTTTGGGAATGCCGCTTTCGATCACTTGGCGATCGTCAGCCACATACCGCTCAGCGGTAGAAGGCCAGAGTTCCTGATCGACCTTACCGATAATATTGTCGGTTGTAAAAATCTCTGTATCTTGGACAAATCGGCGGTTGCAGCCCAAATAACGGCTGTTGACATCCTTCCAAAACACCCGCTGGGGTAGGGTGTCGAAGACCAATTGCAGCAAATTTTGAGAGGCCTTGAGGTCAGCGGTGCGGGCTTCAACCCGTTGCTCTAGGTCTTGGTTGAGTTGGGCCAGGGCTGCTGCCGTTTCTAACTGTTCCAGCTCGGCGGCAGCGCGGGCGGCAAAGATACGCAAAATGGTTTCGGCAAAGGCGGGTTGCTCTAGGGGGCGATCGCTCAGCACACAGAGCACGCCAATGGTCTCCCCCTTGCCATTGGTCAGTGCCACCCCCAGGTAGGCTTCAGTCTGGAGTTGCACTAGATCGGGATCTTGGGGAAAGGCGGCTTGAATGTTTTGCCCACAGTAATAAACGCCCTGCGTTAACGTCTGCTCACAGGGGGTGTCCTTAAGGGGGTAGCTCCAATCCTCAACGAAATTCCCATGGCTATAAAACACGACCGCTTCTAGGCGATCACCCTGCTGCCGAGAGACCATCACCTGGGAGACCTGTAGGACTTGGGCAATTTGGGTGGCGAGGATCGGGAAAAAATCTTGGCCCGTCGCCGCCGCCGTGCCCTCTAGTAGCGATTTAAAGGCTTGCTCGGTGCGCTTGCGATCGGTGATGTCGCTGACCACCACTACCACTTCGTTCTCGCCGCAGGCCGCGACCCGGATTTCATCAATGTGGCGCTTGCCATCGATCACGACGGGTTGTTCATAAATTTGAGGCGTTTGGGTGATGAGGGCCTGCTGGATGTACTGCATCTGGATACTGGCAATCTCGTCGGCTAAGACATTGCCGTAAAGGCTCTGTCCCACCAAGGTTTCATCCCCCAGCGCATCAAAACCAGAGGGCGGGAAAAAGTCGAGATACACCCCCTCTCCAGAGATGCGCATGACCAGTTCTGGCATCGCCTCAATCAGGGCGCGCAGTTTACGCTCACTCTGCACGAGGGCTGTTTCAGCTTGCTTGCGATCGGTGATGTCGCGCACCACCACTAGGGCCTCATCTTCTCCACAGGGGGTAACGCGGACCTCTTCAATGCGGCATTGCTCGCCAATCAATAGGGTTTGTTCAGAAACCTGAAGTGCCCCTGTTTCCAGAGCTTGATGAATGGCGGCTAAGCGAGCTTGGACAAGCTCAGTTGGTAAATCGTGATCGGCAATATTTTGGCCCACGAGGGCCTGATCGCCAACCACCTCCATGCCAGCAGGTGGTTGAAAATCCAGGTAGGTACCGTCCCGAGCAAAACGCATGATGAAATCGGGTAAGGCGGCGATTAAAGCTTGGTTTTTGCGGTTGCCCTCTGCGAGTGCCAATTCCGCTTGCTTGCGATCGGTAATATCCCTCACGACTACGACTGCTTCATCCTCACCGCAAGGCACGATCCGCACCTCCTCAATCCGCTGTTGCCCTGCCACCAGAATGTCTTGCTCGTAAATCTGGAGTTCCCCACTGTCGAGGGCACGATGGATAGCGGCCATGCGGGTTGCCACCATAGCAGGGGGCAGGTAATTGCCTGCGATACTTTGACCCACCAAGGTTTCCTCCCCCAGCACCTCAAAGTAGGAGGGGCGGAAAAAGTCCAGGTAAATCCCCTCTCGGGACATACGTATCACTAAGTCTGGCAGGGCTTCTAGCAGGGCTTGATGCTTTCGATCAACCTGAACCAGTTCGATTTCAGCCTGTTTGCGTTGGGTAATGTCAATACTGACGGTGTTGACGACCCAATGATCATGGGCGGCATCCCAACGGGAAACAAAGGTTTCGGCAATCCAGCGCCACTGACCATCGCGGTGGCGAAGGCGATATTCACAACTGCCGGTGGCCTGTCGGGTCATGATCACCCGGTTTGGTTGGATCACCGCCGCCTGATCTTCGGGGTGAATGCGGTCAAACCAGAGATCAGCGTCATAGAACAGCTCGCTCCGGGTATAGCCCCAAATCTGGGTACAGCCCTCTGAGTAGTAGTCATACTTCCAGGTTTGGTCAGGCCGCAGTTGAAAACTGGCAATCACCGCTCCGGCGTTATTGAGCATGTCATTGAGCTTAGCCTCAGAGGCCCGTAAAGCCTGCTCAAGCTGATGACGGGCAGTAATATCTTGTACCAGAGAAAGGGTGGAAATCACCTGGCCGTTCTCATCCCTGAGCACAGAGTTGTACCATTCACAGTTCAGGATTTTGCCATCGCGGGTGTAGTTACGGTTGTGATGGACGCCCCGATCTAAGGTATTGGCAAAGATGTCGGCCATGGCTTTATTGACGCCATCTTGGTCAGCTTCCACCACAAAAGACCAGTCGCTAGGATGTTGCCCGATGACTTCTGACCCAGACCAGCCAAACATGGTTTCGGCCTGCTGAGACCAGCGCTTAACTCGAAATTGGCGATCCCATTCGATCGTGGCCAAGGGCGAATTTTCACTATGGAAGGTCAACTGCTGGAGTGCTGTTCGGAGACTCGCTTCGGCTTGTTTGCGATCGCGGATATCTTCCACAATCGCCAGATCCGTGAGGGGCTGACCCTGCTCGCCAGTGACCAAAGACATGGTTACAGAAGCCCAGACGACCTCCCCCGTTTTGGCTAGATACCGTTTCTCATAGGTGTAAGAGGGGATCTGCTTTTGGTAGAGGGCCGCTGTGAGTTGCTGTTGCTGGGGTAAGTCATCGGGGTGGGTGATGTCTTGATAGGTCAGGGCTAATAGCTCAGCTCGGGTGTAGCCCAACAGATCACAAAACCACTGATTGGCCTGGATAAATCGCCCCGCCTGATCAGCCTGGTTGATGCCGACCCCCGCTTGTTCAAATACGGCTCTAAACTCGGCTTCACTGGTTTGCAACGCTAGGCGCACCTGCTGAGACGCGGTGATATCGTTACTAACGGTAGTAACGAGCCACGCTGCCTGAGCGGTGTCCCACTGGGTTGTAGATTTTTCCGCAATCCACCGGAGGCTGCCATCGGCGTGATAAAAACGGTACTTAACGTCGGTGGGGGCTTCTCGACAAAAAGCCTCATATCGGGGCAACAATACGGTGTCCCAATCTTCGGGATGGACCCGCGATCGCCATAGATTCGTAACTACCTAGGTCCCTGCTACCAATGTTGGCGTTTTACCCTGTACGGCATTAGAGAGAATCTC
>JAQCKL010000220.1 GCA_027592485.1 Cyanobacteriota bacterium | reverse complement strand
TAGTAAAGACGAAAAGATCCTAGCTAGTGGAGGTTCCGACGGATATATTGGACTATGGGAGGTAGAAAATTTTAGCCTAAAATATAGCTTTCAAGGACATACAAGCAGCATTACTTCTGTATGCTTTCATCCGAATGGAATGCTTTTAGCAAGTTCTGGTTCGGACAAAAAAGTAAGAATTTGGGAGCTCCAATCCCTTACATGCTGTCACATATTTGAGTCAAGCGACAAAGTTAAAGCAATAGATTTTAGTCCAGACGGTAAGTTTCTTGCAGCTGGAGGATTGAATCATAATGTCATGCTTTGGGATGTGGAAACTTGTCAATTGGTTCAAATTTTTAGAGGACATGAATTCTGGATAAACTCGGTAGCTTTTAGTCCAAATGGAAGATTTTTGGCTTCTGCAGGAGATGATCAAACCGTTAGGCTGTGGGATATTAATACGCGTCTACTTGTATCTGTGCTGATAGGTGACTGCAACCACAATCTTATTAATTCTGTTGCTTTTAGCCCCGACGGCAAATTCATAGCTAGTGGTAGCGATAATGCATTGGTGAAACTTTGGGATGTTGAGCAGGGGAAATGTCTTTGCGAACTTAAAGGACACGACAATTATGTATGGTCAGTTTGCTTTAGTCCAGACGGAAAGATCCTTGCAAGCAGCAGCCAAGACCAGACGGTGAGATTGTGGGATATAGAAAGTAGAGAATGCTTTTCTATATTGCGAGCACCAAGATTATACGAAGGCATGAACATTACGGGGGTAAAGGGTTTAATGGATACGCAAAAATCATCTCTGCTCGCACTAGGTGCAGTTGATCACTACCAAGAACATTACTTGGAAAGCTAGAACCGCTTACCACGCAAGATCTGCTCATCAAGCAGTTTTAAGTTTGAAAACCTCGGTGATTTGATCGCCCCTCCGGCCAAGTATTCCGCTACCTCATACCATCCCTCTAGCAGCGTACATACCGTCACCACTTCCTTCAAAGGGTCAGCAATCCAATACTCCGGAATATCCAGCACGCTGTATTCCACCCGCTTAGCCCGATAATCCGTGCTCTTCGTAGACTCACTCACCACCTCCGCCACCAATAACGGTGGCGACTCATTCAACCGCACCACCGCCTCCCGATCCTGCAACGCCTCCCACTGCGCCAACGTCAACACCATCACATCCGGGATACGCACCGTATCCCCAGCCTCACCCCGAGGTGACTGCAACCCCACCGTCCCCGCCACCGTAATCCACGGCTGCTGCAAACGGGCAATTTCATCATCCAAAATTCGCTCCAACCGCTTGATGATGGCCCCATTGCGGCCCGTGCCTAAACCCATTGGCACCAGATCCCCATTCACCAACTCATAGTGGCGATCGCTGCCATCGTCATAGGCCAGATACTCCTCTAAAGTGAAGCGCTGAGTCGCGATCGTCATGGGCCAGAGACAACAACAGTGATCTAAGTTTAATCGTTGAGCAACCCCAAATCCCGTCCCTTCACCCTGCGCATCTTCGGCGTGATTGGGGTGATAGGCTGCCTGTTTACCCTGGTGACCGGTTTCCAGCAGCGCCGCTTTGCGCAGTTTCCCCTGATCCTGCTGTTTTGGTTGCCCGGTTCCCTTTACTTGACCTTCTCAGACAGAACCAACCCATGACCGGCGAAACCAACCTCGCAGCATTGCTGCGCCACATGACCCCCCACCTCCATTCCGAAACCTTCGTCTTCTGCACCCTCCCCCCCCAAGCCACCCTGAACCTAACGATTCAACCCCGCTGCACCTTCCAAGAAACCGAAGGCACCACCCTGCTCGTCACCCGAGCTGAAGCCATTGCCCACCAATGGCCCTACACCTACGAATGCCGTCAAATCACCCTCAAGATCCATTCCAGCCTGGAGGCCGTCGGCTTCCTCGCCGCCATCACCACCGCCCTTGCCGCCCAAGGCATTAGCGTTAACCCCGTCTCCGCCTATTACCACGACCATCTGTTCGTGCCGGTTGATCAGGCTGAAGGGGCGATCGCCTGTCTCCAAGCCCTGATCGCCGCGCAAAGTTGATTCTGGGCCGCCGGTCACAATAACCCCAACCCCTCTAACGCCGATCGCGCCGCCTGCTTCTCCGCCTCTTGCTTCTTGGGTCCCTGCCCCCGGCCATAGGTCTTACCCTGGACCCGCACCTCCGCCACAAACTGCTTGGCGTGGTCCGGTCCCGACTCCGCCGTAATCACATAGTCCGGGACCTCCCCAATCTCCGCCAAAGCCCATGACTGGAACTGGCTCTTAACATTCACCAGGGGCTCATCCGTCTGTCGCTGTTTCAGTGCCCAGACAAAAAACGGCTCTAGATAGTGACGCACCGCATCCACATCGCCATCCAGATCGAGAAAATAGGCCCCAATCACCGCCTCAAAGGCGCTGCTCAGTAGCCGGGGGTTGCTGCGGCCTTGACTGTTTTCCACGCCCTTACCGAGCCGCAAATAGTGGTTGAGCCCCAGTTGCAAGGCAAACACCGAGAGCTGGGTTTTATCCACCAGGGAGGCCCGCAATTGGGTGAGTTCCCCTTCGTCGGCCTGGGGATAGTCCCGATAGAGAAACTCCCCACAGAGAAACGTCAGGATGGCATCGCCGAGAAACTCTAGGCGCTCGTTGTCTGCCCCTGGCTGTCCCTGTTCCTTGGCATAGGACTTGTGGGTGACGGCGGTGGTCAGCAGGTGCGCCTGCTCAAACTCTGGCAGTTGAAAGGATGCCCCATGGCGGCTTTCTGGGCGACTCATGGCGACTGATCACTGGCGGGCGGTGTAATCCCTGTTGGCAACGGCGGGCGTAGGCCCAAGTACAGTATCAACCCGAAACAGGGTAAGAGGTGCGCCACCCACAACGCCCAGGTACTTTGCCACTGGCGACGGGCCATGTCATCGGCCACCAACCAACCCTGAAAGAGCCAAAACACCAGCAGGTCAACCCCAAAGGAATAGGTGAGGCGATCGCTACCCCACAGATCGACCAAGCCCTGCCAGCGGGTGGCCCAGTCGCCAAATTCAGGGCGACCCCAAAGTGCCCAAATGCCCGCCGCCAGGATAATCACCAAAATTCCCAGGGGCAAAATCCGGCTCTCAGCAAACCGTTCTAACCGCGTCAAGGGTGAATTGGGGGGATTGGTTTGGGGCGATCTCAGCGCCAGCCAGGGCAGGTAAAACACGTTGGTCAAAAAGGCGGTGCCGATCAAAAAGGGCAGCATCGGCCAGCGCTGTCCCCGGCCATCCAGCAAAAATCCCCAGAACAGTAACCCCCAAGCCACGACCAGGTTGAAGAGCGCTTCTAGTAACGGATTCAGCTCGGGGGCACTGGCTGGAAATAGCAGGGGTAGGACAAACCAAAAGTTGAGGCTCAAGGCCAAAGCCGTCTGCAGAGTGGCAGGCTCGGTATGGAGCAGGGAGGCACCGGGCGGGAAGTCGCTAAGGAGGAGATAGCCGATATAAATCACCCAGGCTACGGCGGCCAGGGTCCGGGGCAGCCATGGCTTGGGCTCAGCAGTCAAGTTGCTGGGGTTCGCCGTTTCCATCTCAACGGCAGCGCCCTTTTACATCACAGGCCAGCCGCTCGTGGCGCTGGGCCACGAGGGTGGCCAAGTCAGGGCGTCCGGTCAGCTTCAGTCGCCAGTCGGCCCAAAGGCTGTAGAGGCCGTCAATCATGGGGCCGATCACGGGCCAGGCGGTGGGGGCATAGACCCAGCCCATGCCCAGCACGTCGTAGATGTGCCGAAACACGGCCACGTTTTGGAGCACTTGCCCATCGGGGAGGACGGCATGGATGCGACCCATGGCATCCTCAAAGGAAACCCCGCCATGGTCGGATGGGCGGTAGCGATCGCTGGCAATATCCACAAAGGCGACCAAACCGCGATCGGCATCTTTTTTCTGCAAAAAATTAACTTCCCTGAGGCACAGGGGACATTGGCCGTCGTACAGCAGCTTGATCTGCCAAGGGGGGGCTGTAGCGGGGACTGGGTTGGAGGCGGAGGTGTCAGCGGTCATGGAAAAATGAAGGTAATCGGTGGGTTTATCTCCCTATGTCACTATACTCAACCCCCCATGGGGTCGTTTTGACCAGGCCCTGTACGGGCTGGGGGATCGGTCGTTAGCCGGGTGGCGATCGCCAGAAAATCCGGACGATACACCCTTGCAAAAGAATCGGAATGGTTTTGCCCAAGCCAGCTATCGTTCTATTGCTGAAGGCAGTAGCGCCCTGGCCCCCATGTTAAGGTAGCGATAGTCCAGAGCCGGATAGCATGGTTGCTGTTGACTTCGTGCAGGTTCATGCTATCCGACGGTTTACCTGCACTTTCAGATCAAAGGTATTCCGTATGCTTGCCAAACCGATGTATGCCAAAGAGTTATTGAGTCGATACGCTGCGGGTCAACGAGATTTTCGAAATCTGAATTTGATTGCCGCTAATCTGCGAAATCTCAATCTCAGTGGCGCTGACTTGAGTGGCACCAACTTAGCTAAGGCCAACTTGAGCAACACCAACCTGAGCCATGCGAACCTCTCCGATACGGTGTTGATTGGGGCCACGTTAGTGAAGACTAACTTGACCCAGGCTAATCTCACCAATGTCGATCTGGGTGAGGTGGATTTGAGCGCTGCGATTGTTCGCAATGCGATTTTTTCCTGAATTTATTTAGGGACCAGAGTCCGTTGAATTAGCCAGCCCAGTCGTAGTTTGTTGAAGCCTATCCCCTTCATCCACTGCGCTTTTGAGGCATTTACTACGCCTGGGTCAACGGCAACAAAGTCACTTCTGAGATCGCTGCCCTGGCCTCGTTGAGATCACGGGTCGAGATCATAAGGTGATCAGGGCATGGGGCGATCGCGCCAACAATTGTTACTGATCTGCCTATGGATTTGGGGTCAACAAGCCTCCAGCACGCTTCAAGATTCAAGGTCTTGAGGCGATTTTTGACAATGGATACATCGCTGCCGGTTGGTGTTGTTCGTGCTAGCGATGCACCGCATCGACACGAGACCCAATCTGCTGAAAATGACTGACTAGCCGGTGACGGCGGCGATGACGGGGGAGATTGAGGTGGCGGAGCGAGTGGATGGCGTTGGCCGAGCGAGCGGAGTAGTTGTGGGAGATGGAGATGTCGTTCAAAATCTGGAACTCACACCTACTTGAGTCAATTAGGTTGAGGCGAGGAAATCGACAAATTCTGTTGCTTTGGCGATCACGATACTCTGGTGTCGTTTCAGCCGTAAAAGATGCTTGTCGCCTGTGATGATGTGAGTAGCATTACCAACGACGGCACACTCTACCACCATGTCATCATCTGGATCGTCGGGAACCGCTTGTAATGCTCCAAAGATCTCGACTAGGCGAGAAATATCCTTGATTTCTGTCACAGCTGATTGGGCCATCTCCTCAGTGAATTTGAATTTGACCAGCAGTTTCTCCGCAAATTCGTCCAAGATTTCTTGGCAGGTGACCGACTCAATCTGACCGATTTTGGCTGAGGCCAGACATCGAAAGGGATTACCGTTGGTTGAGAATAGCGCTGAGATCAAAATATTCGTATCGAAGACCACGATGTAGGGCATTAGTCCTCATGTACCACGTTATCGATAAAGTCTTCACGCTCGGCCTCGTTCATGGCATCCCAATCAAGGCTACGTTCTCGGGCAACGAGTCTGGCTTGGGTTGCACCATACCGGGATAGAGACTCCCATGTTCCCCATTGCTGGAGAAGTAGGAATTTGAATATTTCGACTTGCTGTTGAACTGGCAACTGTTTAACCAGTTCAACAACTTGTTCGTTGCTCAGATTTAGTGTCGGCATCTTCCACCTTGAAAAATTGCCCTATTACTCAGCCGTTATTCAGCAATATTGCTCTGGTTAATTAAAGCTCGCTTAGCCCTAGTGCTTCTTGTAAGGCATCGCTCACTGTTTGATCATCCAGATTCACATTGTGGTCATGTTCTTCTTTATAACCATCTACAAGCTCCAGACGTAAGGCCTTAATGACACGCTCAGATTCCAGAGCCTTGTCTATACGTTTTTTCGTAAGGCAGGCAACTTCATGACTTCTTTTCTCTAGATCGCCACCAAAAACGGCACGGGGTGTTAATAAATAAAGATTTTCAGCATCAGATTCACTGACGCCATCTTCATCAAGCAACGCAACATCAAAAATTTCTATAAAGTGAGGATCTTGCCCAGGTCGAATTCGAAGCCTATAGAGTTTCCAAACCTGGCCATTTGTAACAACTATCCATTCAGTCGATAAACTCGTTGCATAGTTAGCAGCTTGATGGCGTACGTTTGTGTTGAGCTTAGACTTCAGACTTTTACATTCAATGACAAGGAATACTTTTCCATTCTTTTTGAGAACAATATCTGCATACTTCCCTAGCGTAGGAACTTGAATGGCAATGTCATTGTCTTCATAGCGAAGTGCTGTTTTGAGGACCTCCACACACCAATGCCTTATTTCTTCCTCAGAAGATCGCTTCGATTCACTAATTTGAACGAGTCGAGGATGGAGTTGCTTAAAGCCTTCACCAATAGCATCGATTGTATCTTGGCGAATCTGGGTCTTGCTGCGGCGGCGTTTTTTTCTCGCTTCCTGAGCAGACTCTTCTACTTCATTACTATTTTCAATTGATGCCTGCTCAAGGGGAGTTGATTCTATCAGCTCAACCGTGAATATACTTTTGCACTTTGGGCAGCGCGTAGGGTGTCCAATCCTATCTTTGTGTTTATTGGATACCTTGAACCTAGTGCCGCATTCATCACAGGCTGTAGTACCTATATATTGACTAGTCGTTCCTGTCGCCATGATTATCTGTGGTTAAGTCTATTTAAAGCTTGTATTCCCTAAATCGCTAACCCAGTGATCAGCATACACAGCAGACCTGGGACAGGTCCCCGAACCAGGGTAGCGCCAATCTTCTGAAGCAATATCAAATCCATCAGATGGCGATTCGGAGTAGGCGAAAATAGACAAGGACCGACTGTTGTTAGGGCACCTGCCCATGAGCAGTATTGCCCGAGCAGCTAGGATCTCGGAGTGGATATCGTCCTAATCGGCGGTTCCAATTTTGTCCTGGGTTTGGGTATCAAAATCGCTAGCCCCATGGCGCTCGTGCAACTGCTCCTCCGGCGGACCCCAAGTGCGATTGACCTTGCGCCCCCGCTGCACCGCAGGCCGCGCATCGATCGCCTCCGCCCACCCCACCACATGGGTATAAGACCCAGCCTCCAAAAACTCCGCCGCATCGTACATGCGGTTCAACACCAGCGCCCCGTACCAGGGCCAGATGGCAATATCCGCAATGGTGTACTCATCGCCGCAGATATAGCAGTCGCCAATTGCATTAAGACATAAGCTAGAAGCATTTCCCATCTCCGGTGAGTGCCAT
>JAQCKL010000219.1 GCA_027592485.1 Cyanobacteriota bacterium | reverse complement strand
CAATCAGCTACTCGATCAGGTTCGGGACGCGGTTCGTTTAAAGCATGATTGCTACCGCATCAAGCAAATACATCCCAGCGGGTTTTGGCGCTAGTGGATGGTAGCCCCTAAAACACAAACTGAATTTGCACGGTCCAATCCGCCCCATCCCGCACCAACTGCACCTGGCGAATAAACTCCCGTAGATAGACCCGCCGCTCCGCCTCCGAGAGATCTTGCCAAAACTCCGGTTGCGCTAGGTTTTGAGCCAGTTGGGGCAAGTTGGCCGGAGGCAACTGCGAGAGTTGCTGCTCCAGGGCCGCTAGCTCACTGCGGAGGGTGTAGGTGCGCAGATCGGCGGTGGCCTGATCGAGAATCCCATCCGCTAATAGCACCGGAATTTGCCCTAGGGCCGCTTGCTTTTGGGTGACTTGGCTTTGCAGTTGAGTTTTGACTTGGGCGGGCATCGCTGGGTTGAGATGGGCGATCGCCTTCGGCAATTCTCGACATACCGCCGCAATCGTTTGGTCGAGCACCGCATCGTAAGCAATAGCTTTACAAGCTTTTTGAGGGGATCCATGGGCATCAGCCTGGATCTTGCGTCCACAGGCAATGGGCCGCAGATACAAGTACTTTTGGCGCTGGCGGGGACGACTGACGGGGGCCACCTTCAGATTGCTCTGGCATTCCTGGCACTGCACCAAACCCGCCAGGGATCGCGAAGCACTGGCCGTGCGCGGCGGCAGGCGACGATTGCGGCGCAGCAGCCGATCAATTTGGGCCGCCTCATCGCGGGACAAAATCGGCGTATGGGTATCGCGAATCACCGCCCCATCTTGAAAGAGCAAATCCCCCCGATACACCGGATGGGTCAGCCACCGCTGCCCGGTGGAGACCGCAATCCGTTTGCCGTAGGTTTTGCCCAGGTAGCGCACCGCCCCCCGCACCGAGCCAAACAGCAGAAACCGTTCAAAAAAGTCCTTTACCACGGGAGCGGTAGCGCGATCGAGGGCATAGCGTTCCTTACCGCGCCGATAGCCGTAGGGGGCACGCCCCGGTGGCGGCAGCACCTTCACCCGATTGCGGGCATGGCCCAATTGCAACCGGCGGCGGCGATGATCGGCTTCGATCTGGGTGGTCAAGGCCATCCAATCGGCCTGGGTCGAGGGTAGGTCGAGGGTTTCGGTACCGTCAGCCCCGACCGCTTGTAAGGTGACGCCAGCCGTAGACAAGTCTGTTAACAGGGCCGCGATCGCCTCCACCGTTCCCCCCAATTCCCAGATGTGGCGGACCCGTACTTGGGTGATTGTCCCATGGCGATCATTTGGCCCCCGGCAATCCTGCAACAGCCGTTGCAATTGTGGGCGATCCCCATCCAGAGGTCCCTGATCGCTATACACCTCAACCACTTTCGCCCCCCAGAAGTCCTGGGGCAGAGGGTCATCCAGCAGGGGATCAATGTGGCAATAGGCAACAACCGACATGGAGTGAGGTGAAGGGGTGAAGGAATAGGAGGGGTTGGCCGGCTCCCTTCTCCCTCTGGGAGAGGGGTTGAGGGAGAGGGCGCACAACTTTTGCCAGCTAATCAGGGGTGCCAGCTAATCAGGGGAACCAGGGGAGCTCAAGGGCCAGCAGAGCCGCAGCGGATCGAAAACCCCATTATCTTAAAGAAAGAATTGCCAGCGACCAGGAGATCATGCCAGAGCCTGTTCAACACATTTGCATTTTGGGGGGCGGCTTTGGGGGCCTCTACACCGCCCTACGGCTGAACGCCCTCCCCTGGAGCCCCGAGCACCCGGTGGAAATCACCCTTGTGGATCAGCGCGATCGCTTCCTCTTCGCCCCCCTACTCTATGAATTGGTCACGGGGGAGCTACAAACCTGGGAAATTGCTCCGCCCTACCTAGAACTGCTGGAAAATACCAAAATCCACTTTGTGCAACAGGGGGTAGAGGCGATTAATTTGGGCGATCGCCAAGTCACCCTCAGCGACCAGCGTACTCTAACCTATGATCGCCTCGTCCTAGCCATGGGCGGCGAAACCCCAGTTCCCCCGGTGCCAGGGGTGGCGGAACACGCGATTCCCTTCCGCACCGTCGAGGATGCCTACCGGTTACAACAGCGGTTGCAGGCCCTAGAGGCGGATCAAGCCGAGAAGGTGCGGGTGGCGGTGGTGGGCGGCGGCTATAGCGGCGTGGAACTGGCCTGCAAACTGGCCGATCGGCTGGGCGATCGGGGCCGGGCTCGTCTGGTGGAACGCTCTGAAAACATTCTGCAGTCTTCGACAGAGTTCAACCGCAACGCGGCCCAGAAAGCCCTCTCTGATCGAAACGTCTGGATTGACCTCGACACCAGCGTCGAAGCGATCACCGCCGACACTCTCACCCTCAAATACCGGGAGCAGGTGGATGAGATTCCCGTAGAAATTGTCCTGTGGACCGTCGGCACCCAGGTGCTGCCATTGATCGCAGCGCTGGACTTACCCCACAATGATCGCCAACAGCTCCAGGTGACCCCGACCCTCCAGGTGGTCGATCACCCCGATCTATTTGCCCTCGGGGACATCGCCGACTGCAAAGATGCAGAGGGTCAACAGGTGCCCACCACCGCCCAATCGGCCCTGCAACAGGCCGACTATACCGCCTGGAATCTCTGGGCCTCCCTCAGCGACCGACCGTTGCTGCCCTTCCGTTATCAGCACTTGGGCGAAATGATGGCACTGGGGGTCGATAATGCTACCCTAACGGGGCTGGGGCTCCAGTTGGACGGTGTTTTGGCCCATGTGGCTCGCCGCCTAACCTATCTCTACCGGATGCCGACCCTCAACCATCAATTGCGGGTGGGGTTGAATTGGATCGAGAAACCCCTGCGCGATTGGTTATCGCCCTAGGGCGTCTCTGCACATATTGGCCATGCTCAAACCCAAAGTCATCTTCTTAGACGCCGTTGGGACGCTATTTGGCGTCAAAGACAGTGTCGGCTCCGCCTACGCCACCGTGGCCAGCCGGTTTGGGGTAACGGCGGATGCCCAGGCCCTCAACCATGCCTTTTTCGAGCATTTCAAGGCCGCTGAGACCATGGCCTTTCCCGATGCGGACCCCACGGATGTCCCCGCAAAAGAATATGCCTGGTGGCGGGCGATCGCCGAGCAATCCTTTCAAGCCATCGGTGCCCTGGAGCAATTCACCGACTTTGACGCCTTCTTTGCAGATCTATACGCCTACTTTGCCAGTGCAGAACCCTGGTTTATCTACCCCGACACCTACGATTCCCTAGAGCGTTGGAAGTCCATGGGGATCCAGCTGGGGGTGATCTCCAATTTCGATTCCCGCATCTACACGGTGTTAGATATTTTGGCCTTGGCCGACTTCTTTCAGTCGGTCACCATCTCCACGGAAGTCGGCGTGGCCAAACCCGACCCCTTGATTTTTGCAACAGCCCTACAGAAACATCGCTGCGCCGCCTTTGAAGCCTGGCATGTGGGGGATAGCTATAGCGAAGACTACGAAGGCGCTAAGGAAGCCGGCCTCAGGGGCGTTTGGTTACGGCGATAGCGCCAGCAGGCCATGGCCCTTCACCCCGTCTCGATAGATATCTGAATAGGTATATCTACCGACTGAAGAATTATGTAACCCGTCGTGATCCCTGTGGATTTGCGAGTATCTCTAATAGAGGTGGTTTGCCAAACTGTTGGCATAAGTTCCAGAGGTTGGATATGGATACTGTCTTAATGACGGTGGCGGTTATCTCTGCGGTCTGCATTTCCCTATTTTTGTACAACCGGGTGGTGCTGGGCTGAGGACATCAGCGGGGGGCCGGTAATATTGCAACGGGGTGTTGCCGCAAAATATTGCAACAGGGTGTTGCAATATGGGTAGGACTGACCGGATGTACCCATGACCGATAGCCTCACCCCGATCGAGCCGTTTTACGATCAGCTGCTCACCAGCCTCAAGGACCGGATTCGCAACGCCCAGGTCCGGGCCGCCCTCAGCGTCAATCGAGAGCTGGTGGTGCTGTACTGGCACATGGGCCGGGATATCCTGCAGCGTCAGACCGATCAGGGCTGGGGCAGTAAGGTGATTGATCGCCTGGCCGAGGACCTACGCCGGGACCTCTCGAATAGTCGCGGCTTCTCCTCGCGCAATCTGCGCTACATGCGGGCCTTTGCCGAAGCCTACCCAGACGAGTCGTTAATTGCCGATACCCTGGCCAATCTGCCCTGGGGCCACAACGTCCGTTTGTTAGACGCCCTGGAGACGACAGAAGAGCGGCTTTGGTATGCCCAGCAGGCGATCGCCCAGGGCTGGAGCCGTAATATTCTGCTACTGCAAATTGAACAACAGCTCTATCTGCACCAGCAAGAAAGCGCCATCACCAATTTTGAGCGCACCCTGCCCCAACCCCAATCGGACCTGGCCCAAAGCCTGATTAAAGACCCTTACCACTTTGACTTTCTAGCCCTGGGCACTGACCTCCAAGAGCGCGATGTCGAAAAAGCGCTGGTGGAAAAGATTCGTGATTTCCTGCTGGAGCTGGGGGTGGGGTTTGCCTTTGTGGGGAGCCAGTACCGGCTGGAGGTGGGGGGAGAAGACTTTTACCTGGATTTGCTCTTTTACCACCTCCAACTGCGGTGCTATGTGGTGATTGATCTGAAGCTGGGGGATTTCCAGCCGGAGTATTCCGGCAAGATGAATTTCTATGTTTCGGCGGTGGATGATCTGTTGCGCCACGAGGCGGATCAACCCACCATTGGCATCATTCTCTGCAAGACCAAGAACAAGACCATCGCCGAATACGCCCTGCGGGATGTCCAAAAACCGATCGGCATTTCAACCCATCGCTTTGGCCAGGAGCTGCCGGAGGATCTGAAAAACAGCCTCCCCTCCGCCGAAGCGCTGGCCCAACAAATGAACCAGGCTTTACCGTAAATGACCCAGTCACCCTTCCCTTGGGGCCACAATGGTCTCAAAGAGATGGACGAGGCCAAGGTTAAATAGCCGTTCCCGAGCGGCTGGATTCTGGAGGGCCTTGGCGGCAAGCTGGGGATAGGCGATCGCCTCTGCTCGGTTACTCGGCAGGCCATGGTTAAACAGCCAATATTCGTCCAGATTACGAACTTCCATAGTGGTTTTCTCTAACCCACATTCCGGCCTTTGAAGTGTCACATCAAGAATAAGGCGGCATACTGTCAGCGGTGATGCAACGGAGGCAACGTTGTGATGAGTGACTCTAGTCTGACGGTCAAAAACTTAGATCACCTGGGGATCGTGGCGGGTTTGGTGGACGAGCTGGGCCTGGTGGACTATCTCAACGAGCGGATCGGGGTTGACCCTCGCGAGACCGTCAGCATCGGCGTGGTGGTCAAAGCGATGATTTTGAATGGCTTAGGGTTTGTCAGCGCACCGTTGTACTTGTTTGAGCAATTTTTCGTCGGTAAGGCGACCGAGCATCTGCTTGGCGAGGGGCTAGAGGCGGAGCATTTCAACGATGACCGGCTGGGCCGAGGGTTAGACCAACTCTATCAGTCTGGGGTGAGTGACTTGTTTGTGGGACTGGCCCTGCAAGCTCGGGAACGGTTTGAGGTGAAGTGTCGGAGTGGGCATCTCGATGCCACCTCGTTTGCTGTCGACGGGGACTATGCCTCGGAGCCGGAGGCTCTGGTGGAGGGGGCTCCGGTGCCGATTCGGGTGACCCATGGCTATTCGCGAGATCACCGGCCTGACTTGAAGCAGTTTGTGATGAATCTGGTGTGCTGGGGGGACGGGGATATCCCGGCGTTTCTAGAGGTGGCTGACGGCAACCAGTCGGATAAATCCCGCTTTGCTGACCTCCTGCTAGCGTTCAAACAGCAATGGCAGTTTGAGGGCCTGTATGTGGCAGATTCCGCCTTGTATAGTACCGAGAACCTGCAGGCATTGAAGGGATTACAGTGGCTCACCCGAGTGCCCTTGACGCTGAAAGCGGCCACCGACCTCGTCTCGACGTTGCCCGATGCGGCCTTAGTGCCGACCGGGATGAGCGGTTACCGCATCGCCACCGTGTGCAATGCGTATGGTGGTGTGCGGCAACGCTGGTTTGTGGTGGCCAGTGAGGCGCGCCGTCAGGCTGACTTGGCCACGCTGGAGCAAACCCTGGCCAAAGCCGCCGCCCAGGCGCAAGCCCAGGTGAATCAGTTGCACCGACAGGAGTTCGCCTGTGAAGCCGATGCCCTAGCCGCCCTGGAGTCGTTGGCTGCCCGCTTGCCCTGGCATGACCTCACCGACTGCCGGGTCACCCCCAAAGCCCACTACGACCGTCCGGGTAAGCCCACCGCAGACACGCCCCCCACTCGAATCACCTATCATCCCGACGCCACCCTGACCCTCAAGGCTGAGAAACAGGCCCAGTATCACCGACGGGCCGGTCGATTTATCCTGGCCACCAATGTTCTTGACACCGAGGGGCTCAGTCCCCTTGAGGCCTTACAGGAATACAAAGCTCAGCAAGGCACGGAGCGGGGCTTTCGATTCCTTAAAGACCCCTTATTCTTTGCCTCCAGTGTCTTTCTCAAATCCCCAGAGCGCATTATGGCGCTAGCGTTCGTCATGGCCCTCTGTTTGCTGATCTATACCTTGGGACAGCGACAACTGCGACAGACCTTACAACAGGCCCAGCAAACCCTGCCCAATCAGCTCGGAAAAGCTACCCAAAATCCCACCTTACGCTGGATCTTTCAGTGCTTTATGGCCGTCCACTACGTCACGCTCAATGCCGTTCGCCAAGTGGCCAATCTCACCGATGAGCGGCGCCATATCCTGCAATTCTTTCGAGCACCCTGTCAGAAATACTATCTCCTCTGTTAAGACTTCGGGTTTATTCTCGCCGTGCCAGTTGAAAGTGCGGAATGTGGGATGCCAACTTGGATGCGGGGACTTTGGCCTGGGGGATCAAGCGCGACTACGACTCCGTACGACCGATCACCGCCATTCAAGAACTATTCCGGGGCCAGCGAATCCGGGCTTGGGCCGGCCCCTACCAGGGCACCCAATGGATCAACGGTGAAGATTGGATGCCCTATCAAGCCGCCTGTTTTGTCTCCCCAGCCTTTGCCGAATTTGTGTCGGGCCACAGCACCTTTAGCGCCGCTTCGGCTCAGGTATTGGCCACCTTTACCGGTAGCGATGCCTTTGGCTACAGCGATGTTTTTGAATATTCAGAAGTGGAATATATTGACAAACCGGTGGAGCTAACTTGGGCCACGTTCTCAGCGGCGGCGGACGAAGCCGGTATGTCCCGCCGCTATGGGGGTATCCACTTTGCCCCAGGTGATTTGGTCGGGCGCGAACTGGGCCGTGAGGTGGGTCGCCGGGTGTGGAAGAAATCGGAGGCCTTTTGGCGCGGCAACGAGACTCCCATGGCCGATCTGACGGCTCAACTGGATCAGTTTGTGGGGACGGATAATTTT
>JAQCKL010000218.1 GCA_027592485.1 Cyanobacteriota bacterium | reverse complement strand
GCTAGCTTTATTGGTCGAAACCCTTTCAGAAAAAGGATTACAACCATCCTTACCTTTTTAGGACTACCTCATTTTTATAATCAGGGGTTAATTTTAACCAAGAGTTCCAAATTGCACTTTGCTCAAAGTATGGAACTGCGTCCCCATACGGAGGGTCGGTAAAAATGTAATCAATACTCTCGCTTTCAACATCCAAGTTCTTAGCATCCTGTTTGATGGTTCGAAAGGTGTTGTTGTATTCTATGGGATTAAGGTCCAGTTCATCAGAAGTTCCAAAATAGCTTAAAAAGTCTTTCTTTCCTTTAATGACCTTATTTAATCTGTTTTCAAAATACTGTAGGACATTATTTTCTAAATAGGTTTCTCCTGTATAAAACCCCGTCATCCATGCTCCTGGAGCCATATCGCCTCTACTCTTAATTGGGGGTACTAGCCTTGAACAATTCGCAAGGTTAGCGGTAAAGGCAACTTTAAATAGATCTTTTTCGTTTCCAGAAGAATGCTTTTCTATTAAAGAAAGCAATTTAGCGTGACATGATAAAGTGCGTTTAGTAAATAAATCAGAGACACGCATTCCTTTCTTTGCTGAAATGCGTGAGTTTTCAACTAATGGAGTGGTTGGATACCAATCCTCAATGGTATGTGATTTTTCAAATTGAATGAATTTATTGGCACTAACACTGTCAATTTCGATCTCGGTGGCTTTTCTATTTCCATTAAATTTATATTTAGCCTTGATTGGAATATCATTTTTATCCCTTAGAATAGATGACAACTGAACAGATGTGCCATCCACCTTCCATTCAAACCATTTTTCAACAAAGGGTTTGAATTCAACAAGAATTTTCTTCCACTGCTTTTGAAGTAAATCTAAATTAACTTCCTTTTCTAGGAGTTGATCGTTTAGAAAACTAGCAACAGGATTTAAATCGTTTGAAATAACATTTCGATTTAGCAGATACGCTTCACAGCAAAAGACACCATACCCAGAAAACGGATCAAGAACCGTATCTCCTTCATGACTGTATTTCTGGATAAGTATGCCTAAATCACTGGATGGCTTTTTCCCCCAGTATTTGTGCATCTCATAACGATCTCTTTTTTGTTTCAAATTTTGTATTCCTTGGCTTTTGTATGAATCATATTATACCTCAGAGGTAGGGTATGAATGTAGGCAGCTAACTATTATTTAGAGGGAAAGTTTCCACCTAAGATCCCCATACGGGTAAATAGGTGGAACATCGTCCGCCTAAGATCCTGTTTTGGTTATATAGGTGGAATTACATCCACCTAAGATCCCTATACGGATAAATAGGTGGAATGATTCAGGATAACACCCCCTTCCAAGCATCCAAGGTAAAGGTTCACTCCCCCCCTGCAAAATGGCTGAAACCCCTGATTTTTCCTTGAGAGATAGGGGGGGATGTGAACGGTTACGGGACCACAATTGTCTGAACATCGTCATCCTGACACAGACCCTCTGCCCACAAACAATCCCTGTCTTTGCTAGAACCTAAGCTAGTTCTGTAAAGGCCAATATGCCAGCGCGTTTATCCCGTTCCTCTCGCTCCTCGTTTTCTGACCAGCTGATCGAAGAAACCTATCAGCGGACGCGCAGGCATCTGGTGGGGGGCGCGATCGCCCTCGGCTGTGTGGTCTTCACCGGCATCCTCTGGTATCGGTTTATAGAAGGTTGGCCCTGGGTGGATGCGGCCTACATGGCGGTGATCACCCTAGCCACCGTGGGCTTCGCCGAGATCCATCCCTTGGGCGATCGGGGTCGCCTCTTTACCATCCTGTTGATTTTGATGGGGGTGGTGGTGATTGCCTATATCCTGAATTGTTTTACAGAAGCCTTGATTCAAGGGCATTTGCAGGCCGGTATTCGTTTAGGGCAAAGGCGTAGGCTGATGGAATCTTTGACCGACCATTACATCCTCTGTGGGTTTGGCCGCACCGGTCGGCAAGTGGCGATGGAATTTGCCAGTGAGGCGATTCCCTGCATTGTGGTGGATTCCGACGAGGGCTCCATTGAAGCGGCCCAGCAGTTGGGGTTTATCACCTTACAGGGGGATGCCACCCAGGACCAAGTGCTGCTGCAAGTGGGGGTAGAGCGGGCGCGTTGCCTGATAGCGGCACTGCCCTCCGATGCGGAGAATTTGTACACGGTGCTCTCGGCCAAAACCCTGGCCCCCAATATTCGCGCCATTGCTCGGGCCAGCACCGAGGAGGCGGTCCAGAAACTGCAGCGGGGCGGGGCGGATGTGGTGGTGTCGCCCTATATCACCGGCGGTAAGCGGATGGCGGCGGCGGCGCTGCGTCCGCAGGTGGTGGATTTTTTAGATGGGATTCTGACGGGGAGCGATCGCACCGTTTACATTGAGGAGTTTTTGATTTCCCCAGAGCATTGCCCAAAGGTGGGGCAGACCCTGAAGCAAGCCGAGTTGCGGCCCAAGTCAGGGGCGTTGATTTTGGCGATTCGGCGAGCGGATAATACCCTAATTGTGGGGCCGGATGGCGGGACGGTGCTGTACTCTGGCGATCTGGTGATCGGCATAGGCACCTCCGATGAGCTGCGCCGTCTCAATCAAATTCTGGGTCCCCTGCACCGCCGGTACCGATAAACGTGAAGGAAGGGAGTGAAGGGTGGGTGTGCCGTCCGTGCCGTTAGGCTTGAAACGATTACTGGCTTACCGACGCGCCTGGTTGCGGGGCGATATCTGGGCGGGCCTGACGGTGGCGGCTTATTTAATCCCCCAATGTATGGCCTATGGGGAACTGGCGGGGGTTAGCCCGGTGGCGGGGCTGTGGGCGATCCTGCCGGCAATGGTGATTTACACCCTGCTGGGCTCCTCTCCCCAACTGTCGGTGGGTCCCGAATCGACCACGGCGGTAATGACGGCGGTGGCGATCGCCCCCCTAGCCAATCCCGATGGCAGTGACTACGGCCTGCTGGCGGCGCTGCTGGCCCTGATCGTCGGGCTGGTCTACGTCCTGGGCTACCTGACCCGCTTAGGGTTTTTGGCTAACCTGCTCTCCAAGCCCATCCTGATTGGCTATATGGCGGGGGTGGCCGTCATGATGATCACCGGGCAACTGGGCAAGGTCAGCGGCATGGCCATTGAGGCCACCACCGTTTTGGGAGACGTGCAGGGCTTTTTGAGCCAGTTGGATCAGATCCATGGCCCTACCCTGATGGTCGCGATCGCGGTTTTGGGGTTTTTGTTTGGGGTCAATGCCCGCTTCCCCAATGCGCCGGGGTCGCTCATGGCGGTATTGTTGGCGACCCTGGCGGTGAAGATTTTTCACTTAGATCAAAATGGAGTGGCGGTGGTGGGGGAGATTCCAGCAGGGCTGCCGACCCTGGCACTACCGGCGATCGCCCAGGTCTCGATGGATCACATGCGATCCCTAGTGGCGGCAGCGATCGGGGTGGCGGTGGTGGGGTATTCCGACAATGTGCTGACGGCGCGGGCCTTTGCCACCCGCAATGGCTACACCATTGACGCCAACCAAGAACTGTTAGCCCTGGGGGCCGCTAACTTGGGAGCGGGGCTGATGCAGGGATTTCCAATCAGCAGCAGCGGCAGTCGAACGGTGATCGGCAATGCCTTGGGCAGCAAGACCCAGCTCTTTTCCCTCGTGGCCCTAGTCGCGGTCGTCGTCGTGCTGTTGTTTTTACGGCCCGTATTGGCGTTATTTCCCAATGCGGCCCTAGGGGCTTTGGTGATTTACGCCGCCACGCGTCTGATCGAAATCTCGGAATTTCGCCGCCTGTACCATTTCAGAAATACGGAGTTTGCCCTGGCCCTAATCACCACCATTGGCGTGCTAGGGACGAATCTCCTGGTGGGCATTGCGATCGCAGTGGGGCTCTCGGTAATTGAGTTGTTTGCCCGCGTGGCCCGCCCCCATGATGCGGTGTTGGGCAAAGTGGTGGGGCTCTCAGGGTGGCATGACATTGAGGATTGGGACGGGGCTCAGACTATCCCTGGGCTGGTGATCTATCGGTACGATGCGCCAATTTGCTTTGCCAATATCGAAAACTTTAAGCGGCGGGCACTGGCAGCGATCGCGGCGGAGCCGATCCCGGTGGAGTGGTTTGTGCTCATTACGGAGGCGATTGCTGAAATCGACATTACCGCTGCCGATATGTTGGCAGAGCTGCACCAAGAACTCACCGCCCAGGGAATCACCTTTGCGCTGGCGCGGGTAAAGCAGGATTTGTATGGTCAACTGCGGCGATCGGGACTCTTGCAGGAGATTGGGGCGGAGCAGATTTACCCGACCTTGCATACCGCGATCTCGGCCTTTAAAGGTCGTTGACCGCCGATCATGATCCCTCACCCGCCAACAGTCCAGCACCCAAGACAATATCCCTGGCACCATGACCCTAAACGCATAACGAACGTATGTTATAAATAAATTCATGCCTAAAATCGTTGACCACGATCGCTACCGCAAGGAGCTGCTCAACCAATGTCTCGCCCTGTTTGCAGCCCAGGGATATGGCTCCATTACCATGCGACAAATTGCCCAAGGGCTGGGGGTCTCCACCGGTACCCTGTACCATTACTTCCCCAGCAAAGAGAGCATTCTAGAGCAGTTGGTACAGGACCTGTGTGAGCAAGGCATCACCGATTTCTTTGCCCAGGCTCCCCCCGCCGAGCGCGTGGGCGATCGCCTCCGCATTGTCATCGAGTTTTTCCTGGCGCACTATCGGTTTTATCAGCAGCAACTGCTGCTATGGGTCGATTTCCATCAGCACAGCCAGCGCAAAGGCACTGAGCGGCAGGCTTTTTTGCAGCGGTTTTGGCAACGGACCCATGCACAGTTGGTCGCTTATTTGCAATTGCCCAACCCAGCCCATGTGGATTTTGTTTTGGTGTTTATGGATGGACTGCTGCTGCAGTGCCTCTATGAGCGCGGCGAAGCTGAAGCCGACTGGGTGACCCAACAAACCGAGCTACTGATTGCCCTGCTGGACTCAGCGTAGACCCAAGGATATGAAGCCAAAACCCTTGTTTTTTGGATAACGAACGTTTGATTTTAAAAGGAACTTCCCCATGGCCTTGATCGAAATTGCCCCTGACCTCTGGACCGCCACCCAGCCCCTGCGCTTCTTAGGCTTAGAAGTAGGCAGCCGGATGACGGTGGTCCGCTTGCCCAGTCAGGATCTGGTGCTGATTTCACCGATTGCACTGGATGAACCCATCTACCAAGCCCTAGATCAATTGGGAACCGTGCGACACATCATTGCACCCAATCTATTCCACCATCTCTCGATCGCGGCTACCCAGGCGCTGTATCCCCAGGCGAAGCTGTGGGGGGTGGCTGACCTGCCCGCAAAACGGCCCGATTTAACATTTGATGCCCTGTTAACGGAGCCCGGTTGCTTTGGGGAGGTGCTGGACTATCGGCCCTTTGAGGGATTTGCAGCAATTTTGCCCAGGGGGATCAAGCTGGCCCGAGAAACGGTCTTTTGTCACCGCCCCAGCCGGACGCTGATCTTGACCGACATTGCCTTTAATTTCGATCACACCAGCAGCCTACTGACCCGTTTGGCCGCTCAGATGCTGGGGTCTTACCAAACCCTGCGCCCCTCTCGGCTGGAGAAATGGGGCAGCCGGGATAAGGTGACGGTCGAGGCTTCGGTGCGGCAGATCCTGGCCTGGGACTTTGATCGGGTCATTCCGGGCCATGGCGCGATTTTAGAGACGGGGGGCAAGGACCAATTGCAAGCGGGCTATGAATGGTTTTTGGAGAAAGCACTGTAGGGCACGACGGGGGCCATGATGACGGGTTATAACGGGTTGAATGTGAAGGCGCTGGTGCCCTGGAACTCATGGATTAGCGCTGATCCCGCCCTACTTTTTTGACGATGAAACTCACCCGCCGCCATATTCTGCGATCGCTCCTTAATCTCGGCATCACGGGCACTATCAGCGGGGTCTGGCCCAGGTCTGCCCAGGCGGCTCCAGCGCCTCCAGTGACGGCTCCCCCAGGGCATGTGGTGGTGATCGGCGCGGGGCTAGCCGGGTTGGTCGCCGCCCATGAGCTGCAACAACGCGGGTGGCGGGTGACGGTATTAGAAGCCCGCGATCGCGTCGGGGGCCGGGTCGTCACCCTGCGAGCACCGTTCAAACAAAGCCAACATGCCGAGGGGGGCGGGGAGTATATCGACAGCCTGCGGGTGCATCCCCAAATGCACCACTATGTGCGGAAATTCAACCTGCGGTTAGAGCCGGTGAATCGGGTGCCAGAACAAGGGGTGTATTACCTGCAAGGGCGACGTTTGCCCCTGAGTAATCGAGCCTTGACCGAAGTCTTTGGTGCCCAAACCTGGCGAGGGGATGATCGCTTTTGGGCGGAGTTAGAAACCCTGGCCCTAGCCCTGGGTGATCTGGACCATCCCGAGTCCATGGCCGATGCTGCCGCCTTAGACCAGGTGGTACTCTCCCGCTGGATCGACACCCTGGACCAAGATCCCCTGGCGCGGGTGCTGACCGAACAATACTTGCGGGGGGAATATGACGACCCCGAATGGCTATCCCTCCTCTTTTTAATTCAGCAGGCGGCCCTCTACGATCAGGTGCCCGATCAGCGGATCGAGATGTATCGCATTCAGGGGGGGAACGATCGCTTACCCCAAGCGATCGCAGCGGCATTGGCCAAGCCGGTACAGTTGGATACACCGGTCACCGCCATTCGGCAAACTGCCTTGGGGGTAGAAGTCTCCCATGGCCAAGGTACCGTCACCGCCGACTATGTTGTCGTCGCGACGCCCCTGCCACCCCTGCGCAGCGTGCAGTTTGAACCGGCCTTGAGTCCGATTTTGCAGCGGGCGATCGCGGAGCTCAACTACGGCTCCCATGTGAAAGTGATTAACCAGTTTGAGCATCGGCTGTGGCAAACCGAGCAGGGGTTGTCGGGGCTGACCATTACTGACCTGCCGATTGGGTTTGTCAGCGAAGCCACCAGCAGCCAGCCGGGAACCGCCGGAATTTTGACCGCTTACGTAGCGGGGCAATACGGACGGGAGTTGACGGCCATGGCCGCGATCGACCGGAGGGAGACGGTGCTGGCCCAGCTCAAACAGATCTACCCCGGCCTTCAAACCCAGGTGGGCACAACCACCGATGTGGTCTGGCCCCAGGATCCCTGGGTGGGGGGATCCTATTCGGCCTATGGCCCAGGGCAGTTAACGGCGTTTTGGCCTGCGTTCCAGCAACCCTATGGGCGGCTCCTGTTTGCGGGGGAACACACCGATCGCTACATCGGCTACATGGAAGGGGCCGTACGCAGCGGTCAACGCGCCTCCCGATGGCTAGGTCGCAGGGGATCCACCCCATCACTCCTAGGGTTGATTCCCTAAAAGAAGAAAAACTGTATTTGTTCAAACCAGTCAACTAAGGCGAAGATTTCGGTGAACCATGGGACGCTTCGACTGGGGGCATTTCGCTTGCCCCCAGACCCCGGCTGCGCACGTCCTCCGGCCTACGACC
>JAQCKL010000217.1 GCA_027592485.1 Cyanobacteriota bacterium | reverse complement strand
CAGGATAATGGGCAGGTTAGCCGTAGCTGGATCTGCCTTCAACATCTGGGTGATTTTGATACCGTCAACGGGTTGCCCCTCGTAAACGCTATGGGCCAAGGACACATCCATCAAGATAATGTCCGCTTCCCGGTTTTGGGCAATGCGCATGACCTCATCGACATTTTCAGTATGCTTAACGGCCAAACCTCCCCGCTTAGTCAAAATTTTAGAGAACACGCGGGCATTAATCATGTCATCTTCAACGATGAGGACGGTCTTCATGATGATTCCTTTTCACCTAAGGCTTAGCCTAACAAAACTCCGTGATTGTACTTTGAACCTCAGCCTTGATTCCTCCAACACCCTGATTTTTAGAGGGTAACCATTGCAGAATTGGGTCATTTGCATATACCTTACAGCATTGTTATGACTCCCTTTGTCAGGATGATAACCCTGGTAATTGACGCTTTTTTTCCCTTTCAAGGACAGTAGCCCATGGCCGACCCGCTCAATATGCCGACCGCCGGACAGGTTGTGGTCACTGCACTTCATACGGAGGTGCAGCGGTCCTATCTGGAATACGCCATGAGCGTGATTGTCGGTCGAGCCTTGCCGGACGTGCGCGATGGCCTCAAACCCGTGCATCGCCGCATTCTCTACGCCATGCACGAGCTGGGCCTCACCCCCGATCGCCCCTTTCGAAAATGCGCCAGGGTGGTGGGGGATGTCCTGGGTAAATACCATCCCCACGGGGACCAATCGGTCTACGATGCCCTGGTGCGCATGGTCCAAGACTTTGCCAGCCGCTATCCGCTGCTCGATGGCCACGGCAACTTTGGCTCGGTGGACAATGACCCCCCCGCCGCCATGCGTTATACCGAAACCCGATTGGCTGCGGTGGGCCACACCGCCCTGTTGGGGGAAATTGGTGAAGCCACCGTTGACTTCACCGATAACTTTGACAATTCCCAGCAGGAACCGGTGGTGCTGCCGGCTCAGCTCCCTAACCTTTTGCTGAATGGCTCCTCGGGCATTGCCGTGGGTATGGCGACCAATATCCCGCCCCACAATCTCGGGGAGGTGGTGGATGGTCTGATTGCCCTGATCGATCGCCCTGGCCTCGATGATGAGGCCCTATTCAAGTTGATTCCTGGCCCCGATTTCCCCACTGGGGGGGAAATCATTAGCCGCGAAGGAATTTGGGAGGCCTATCGCACTGGCCGGGGCAGCATCCCGGTGCGGGGTATTGCCGATTTTGAAGAAATTCCCACCGGGCGGGGGCGTCAGCGCCGCACTGCGATTGTGGTGACGGAGTTGCCCTACCAGGTCAATAAAGCCGCTTGGATTGAAAAGATCGCCGATCTGGTCAACAACGGTCGCATCGAAGGGATTTCGGACCTACGGGATGAGAGCGATCGCGACGGGATGCGGGTGGTAATTGAGCTGAAGCGAGAGGCTCAACCCGCCGTCGTGTTGGCGACCCTGTATCGGATGACCCCCCTCCAGAGCAACTTTGGGGCGATTATGCTGGCCCTCGATCAAGGTCAACCCCGGCAATTTCCCCTGCGGGAGATGTTGCAATCGTTCCTGGACTTTCGGGAAACCACCCTGGTGCGCCAGTATCGCCATGAGCTGGACCGTACCGAAGAGCGGCTCCATCTGTTGGAAGGCTTGCTACAGGCCCTGGCTAATCTGGACCCGTTGATTGATATCCTGCGCCAGGCCCCCGATGGCACCACGGCCAAGGCGGAGATGCAGGCGGCCTTTGACCTGAGTGATCGCCAAGCCGATGCGATTTTGGGTATGCCCCTCCGGCGGCTCACCGGCCTAGAACAGCAGAAGCTGCGGGACGAATACGACGAATTGGCAACCCAGCAGGAGACCCTGCAGCGGTTACTCTCCGATCGCAAGGAGCTGTTAAAGTCCCTTAAAAAAGAACTGCGATCGCTCAAGAAAACCTTTGGCGATCCCCGCCGTACCCGCATTCAGTCCGAAGCCGAGCGGGCCGAAGAAACCCAGCAACTGGCCGAAATCATTGCCGAACATGGGGACGAGGAAACCATCCTCGAATTCACCCAAAAGGGCTACGTGCGCCGCTCTTCCCCCCGCTCCTACTACCGTCGCCAATCCCGCCAAGACCCAGAGGTGACCTCAGACTTCCAAGAGAGCGACGATGTCACCTTGCAGGTCAACACCGCCACCACGGCCCAAGAACTCCTCACCCTCACCCGAGATGGCAAAGCCTATACCGTCGCAGTGGGGGATATTCCCACCCACCAACGGCAATCGAAAGGGGTGCCCTTAGTGAGTCTGCTGCCCAGTTCGGTCCCCACTGAGCCGGGGATGATTGTGGACCAACGGGTTCTGTGGGCCGAAATTCAGACCCACGATTTGATCATGTTGACCCGCCAAGGTCGGATTAAGCGGCTGCCTCTGGCCGATTTCACCCACCTGACCGGTCGGGGCCTCACCGCCCTCAAACTCAAGGGCGAGGATGAAGTGGCCTATGTCACCCTGGCCCAAGCCCAGGAACAACTGGTGATCGCCACCTCCGGGGGGAGACTGCTACGGTTTGTGATTGACGACGATAACCTGTCCCAAATGGGACGGGCAGCCCAGGGCCCCCAGGCGGTGCGATTGCGTAAGCAAGAATGGATTGTCGGCTGTGCGCGGGTGCAGGATGAAACCGACTGTGTCTTACTGGTGTCGGCGGCGGGCTTTACCCAACGGTTGCCGGTCAAGGCGTTGCCCCTAGCAATGCGGGGTGGTTTAGGGACCCAGGCCTTTTTGTTCAAACAGAAGCGAGACCTGTTGGTGGCGCTCACCGCTGCCCCCAATGGCGGGGACATCACCGTCACCACCACCGCCAACCGCGTCGCCCAGATCCCCGTGGGCAGCATTCCCCGCCAAGGGCGAGAACGGCCTGCCACCTATCGCTTTGGCCCCTTGGAAAAAGAGGAAAAAATTGACACCGTCACCCTCGCCACCGGGGTTGCTCGGGGGGCATCGGAAGATTGAGCTGGGGCGATCGCTGGCGTGAGTTCTATCGCTTTGGTCCCTGGGCTGAGAACAGCGAGGGTCAAGCGGATGGACGGTATGCCCCTATGTTTCGATGTATTATTCTTCCGCTTGTCCCTTAACGTTATCCCCCCTCCGCCGTGGCCCGAGTTGTTGTCGAAAACCTGTACAAAACCTTTCCCCAGGGGGCACAAGCTCGCCCAAGCGCAACGGCCCCAGCCTCAATGGAGCACGACGCCGGCACGGTCGCGGTGCTACGGCGGATTAATTTAGCGATTCAAGATGGTGAGTTCATGGTCTTGGTGGGACCATCGGGCTGCGGCAAAAGTACCCTGCTCCGGCTGTTGTCCGGGTTAGAAGCGGCCACCGCTGGCACGATCACCATTGGGGCACAACGGGTGAATGAACTCCCCCCCAAGCAGCGGGACACCGCCATGGTGTTTCAGAGTTATGCCCTGTATCCCCATCTGACCGTGTACGACAATTTGGCCTTTGGCCTACGCCGGATGCCGGTCAAATCATCCGCCAACCTGGCCGCTCCCAGGGAGGTGATCGCGGAAACCGCCGATGTTGCCGATGCCGCCGCCGATGCGAACCTAGAATTGCAGCGGGCTCTGGAGGCCCAGACCTGGTGGCAACCGGTTTTGGCCACCGCCACCCGTCCCCTGCCAGTCGGGTTACGCTTCCGATCGCCCGCCGATCGCTTGATTGATCACCGGGTACGGGCCGTGGCCCAGATGCTGCAAATTGATCCGCTCCTAGACCGCTACCCCCGGCAATTGTCGGGGGGGCAAAAGCAACGGGTGGCCTTGGGTCGGGCGATCGCCCGCAATCCCCAGGTGTTTTTGATGGATGAACCCCTCTCGAACCTGGATGCGAAGCTACGCAACGAAACCCGCGCTCAAATTGTGAATCTCCAAAAGCAGTTGGGGATCACGACCATCTACGTCACCCATGACCAGGTGGAGGCGATGACCATGGGCGATCGCATTGCGGTGATGAACCAGGGCCAAATCCAGCAAGTGGCTCCGCCCCTAGAGCTGTATCAAGCCCCGGCCAATCGGTTTGTGGCGGAGTTTATCGGTTCCCCCACCATGAACTTTTTGCCGGTACAGATCAAATCGCCCCTAGTGGTCACCCACGAGGCATTTCGCCTCACCCTACCGGGGGGATGGGAAGCGTTGCTGCAACCCTATGATGGGCGGCAGGTCACCTTGGGGATTCGCCCTGAGCATCTCAGTTTGAGTTTGCCTGCGCCCAAGAATTTGCCGGTGCGGGTGGCACGGGTGGAGGCTTTGGGCAGTGAAACTTACCTGACGGTGATGCTCAAAGAGGTTCCCCTACAGGTGCGGATCAGCCCCGATCGCCCGGTTTGTCTAGGGGAAGAATTATGGCTGGCGATCGCCCCTGAGCAGGTACATCTGTTTGATACGGAGACGGGCAATAGCTTAGGGCGACCGGTACCCCAGGAGGAGTAGGTCCTGGCTGTCTTGAGCGCAGCGATCCCGACCGCAGGGTCTGGGGTGGAATCCTGGATTGGCGGCGAGGAGAGGGGGCGATCGCCCTAAATTGGGTACGTTGAGTAAAGTATTGACTGTCGTACGGGCCTAGCGAAATGCGTGTCTTAACCCTGGTCGTCTCTGGTCTGATTGCATCAATCTTGCTGGTGGCTACGCCTCAAACCACCTCCGCAGAGGATGACTGTGACCCTGCTTACCCGGATCCGGGGATGTGCATCCCGCCACCACCACCTGATCTAGATTGCCGAGACATCACCCACCGGAATTTCACCGTCCTTGCCCCTGACCCCCATAACTTTGATGGGGATGGGGATGGGATTGGATGTGAGTGGGTATTGCCTGACCCATCGCCAGAACGTCAGTAACCCATTAATGCCCTCTATGCTTCTGGACTAAATTGGGTCTAAACCGGTTAAGGGGCACATTTTCTCGTTACGGGCATGACGCGAAACCCAGGCTTTTAGGCTGCTTAAACCTCACCCTGTTGGGACCTGGCGTTTTTCGAGCGGTGCTTTTAGAGCCTGTGATCCAGGACGCACAACGTCTTCGCGATCGCCCAAAAACTCAAATACGGCCCCATGCAAGGTCGCCAGGGGTAACGATTCCTGGGTCATAAATTCTCGAAAGGTGAGGATATCAGCGCCTAGAACCATGCAAGGATTTGCCTGAGCATGATTGAGGCGAGATTACTTACCGTTACTGCTGACTCCCCATGGGCGGAACCGGACTGGCGACTGCTTTACCCTAAAAATCATCGTCTGTATCAGTCTCAATCTCCATTGCCACTAGCTCCTGCCAAACCGAGAGGATCGCCTCGTTTGCGCCCGCCGCCTGCAACCCTGACAATACAGGCCCTGATGCCTGTTTGAGTTCTGGAAAAGTCAGCAGCAGCATGGCCAAATCCCGCCAATCGGTGCCCGATTTTGGTTTGCCGCGTCGCTGATGGTAGGAAATCACCTTGCTCACAATCAAATCCGTCGGGGCCATCACCAGCACCTGACCCATGGATTGGGCGGGCGGTAGCACTTTGACTTGGCGGACATCAACCAGGTGACGATTCCCTGATTTCTGGGTTTGGTACAACCGGTAGCCCTGACCTGCTTTGATGGATCGCACCCGCACGGCAATATGAAACCGCTGACTCAGATCAAGGCGCAGAGCCTCGGCGAATTCAGCCGCTTGCACCGATAGCACATCGATATCCTGGGTCATGCGAGGTTCACCCACGTAGGCATTGACCGCCTGAGCCCCAAACAGCACAACGTCTTCGCGATCGCGCAGAAACTCAAACACGGCCCCATGCAAGGTCGCCAGGGGTAACGATTCCTGGGTCATAAATTCTCGAAAGATGAAGATATCAGCGCCTAGAACCATGGCTACAGTGAGGCGAAATAATATGCCCTTTTAGGATAGCTGTGCAAATCCCCTTGCCTGACCTCGCCCCCTTTTACCAACAGTGGCAAATCACCGAACTCGCTGCTTTCGGTTCCATCCTGCGTGACGACTTCCACGACACCAGCGTGACCTACTCGTCACCTTTGCCCCCGAAGCCCAATGGGGCCTCTTTGCCCACGCTCAAATGCAACAAGAGCTGCAAACCCTGCTCAACCGCAAAGTTGATCTCGTCAGTAAATGGGCCATTGAGTGCAGCCAAAACTGGATCCGTCGTGAATCCAAAACTTGATAACCAAGGGGAGGTCATGGGGTGCTGACCAACGGTCCGCAATGTTTCCCTAGACACAAACTCAACCCGGACTCGCCCTTAGCATAACCGCACCATGTTGTTCTCTGGGTCTATCAATGTTGAAACGGTGGCGTTATTCTCTCTTGGGTGTCGGGATGGCAGCCCTGATTGGTCTCGGTAGTGTGGGGAGCTTGCTCTTGGGGCAAGCCTTTGCCGATGACCATCACGATCACGTCCTGCCCGCCACCGCTGATACTGTCCACTGGGGCTACTTCAGCCAGTCCCTAGAACCCAAATTGACCATCGACTCCGGCGATACGGTCACCGTCGAAACCCTCACCCACCACGCCAATGATGATGCCGCCCGCATGGTGACTGGCGACCCCGGTGCCGAGAGCGTCTTTCTGTGGACCGAAGACACCAAAGGGGTAGACCGGCGCGGGGCGGGCTCCACCGATCCAGCGGTTTACGAAAACGGTTCTGGACAGGGATTCGGGGTGCATATTTTGACCGGTCCCATCTATGTGAATGATGCCGAGCCAGGGGACATCCTAGAGGTGAAGATCCTCGACGTGGCCCCTCGCCCCAGCGGCAACCCCGAGTACGCGGGCAAAACCTTTGGCAGTAACGCCGCCGCTTGGTGGGGCTTCCATTACAACGACATGATTGAGGAACCCAAGCCCCGCGAAGTGATCACCATTTACGAGCTGGATACTACCGAAGAGACCGACTACGCCACCGCGATTTACAACTATCGTTGGGTGCCCCAAACCGATCCCTTTGGGGTGGTCCATGAAACCATCGACTATCCCGGTGTGCCCGTAGACCACGGCACCATCGACAAAAACTTTGAAGTCCTAGAGGGGGTGAAAGTGCCCATCCGTCACCACTTCGGCACCATTGGCCTCGCCCCCAAAGAAGTGGATGTGGTGGACTCGATTCCCCCCAGCTACTTTGGCGGCAACATCGACAATTGGCGGATTGGAGAAGGGGCCACCATGTACTACCCCGTGGCGGTAGAGGGGGCCTTGTTATCCCTTGGCGATCCCCACGCCGCCCAGGGCGATTCGGAGTTGGCGGGCACCGCCATTGAGACCTCGCTGACCGGCAAATTGCAGGTAACAGTGCATAAGCAGGGTGACTTACCCGACACCATCCTGGAAGATCTCTACTACCCACTGCTGGAAACCGATGAGGAATATGTGGTTCACGGCTTTAGCTATGCCAACTACCTAGGGCTTGCTGAAAAAGTATAGACTTCATGTCCGACAAGGGCTTCAGCCCTTTTAGGGCTTTAAAAA
>JAQCKL010000216.1 GCA_027592485.1 Cyanobacteriota bacterium | reverse complement strand
CGCAAACCCATAGCCTCTGGGCAATACCCCTAACGGGGATGGCTGCGCTAAGGCTTCGCTAGTGCGCCCCGACCTCAGTAACTTGTGGACCTGGTCTGTTTTTTGATTGCGGATCCCTAAGCCCTTGGATTGCCCCTACTGACTTTCTAAAAACTGCTGGTAGCCCAAACTGAGCTCCTGCACTGCCGCCTCATAAAGCTGCCGACCATGGTCAGGGGTCGCCAAGTCCGGATTCGAGCCCATGCGCCCATCGGGATAATGCTGACGAAAGTCAGCCGCACCGTAAATGGGGTAGCCCGCTGGGGCGATCTGCGGTGTCAAGGGGGCTGATTTGATTGAGTCTGGGTACACATACTGGGTGAGGGCCACTTCACTGGGCGTCGCGTGGGACCCCTCTTGATGACCGTAGAGATCCCTGGCCAAACCCAGCACCGATCGCCCCATAAACCAGTTTGCGACCTGGCAGCGCACCTGCTCGGCCTGGGGAATCTGTAGATCCGCCAGCAGGCTATAGGTTTCGGCAAAGGCGGCTTTGAGGGTGGCAACGTTGCCCCCATGGCCATTAATGAAAAAGAAGCGGGTGAACCCGTAGCGAGCCAAAGGTTTCACATAGTCCTGGATCAGGGCAATGATTGTGGTGGGGCGGAGGCTAATGCTGCCGGGGAAGGCCGTGTGATGCAGGGCCATGCCCACATTAATGGTGGGACCCACCAGAGCGCCGGTTTGGTCGCCGACCCCATGGGCGATCGCCTCCGCACAAATCGCATCGGTGCCAATCAGCCCCGTGGGGCCATGCTGTTCCGTGGAGCCAATCGGGAAAATAATGCCGGTGGAGGTTTCGAGATAAGCCTCAACCTCTGGCCAGGTGGAGCGGTGCAAATCCATAGCCTAAGCCCTGTAGGGACGATATTTTTGAAACGAAGTTCCCGATCCACACTACAATGCCACCATCTTGATCGAACCAATCCGGTAATCCGATCGCCGTCAGGGACTACTGCAACCGGGTGTCTAGGGCGCGTCATCAACGCATGGTGCAAAGCTTGCTGGGTAAGCTTTGCCGCTCCCGTTCTCGTAATACTTCTAGGGGCTATACCGTTCCATAGCAAGGATTCTGGTTCTCGTTGATAACAGCTCCTAAGGCGTCCCCAGTGCATTTGAATCTACGCCCGTGACCCATTCTGCCAAATCTACCGTGAACGAGGATCCGCAAAAGCCTGAGGTGGATGACGTTCTTTCTGAGCTGGATATCAGCTCCGCCGATCGCATCTTAATTTACCTAGCCGTGAACGCCATGAAACTGGGGGGGCATCGCTATGGGGCGTTTGTCGAAGCGGCCACCACCGCTGCCAAGCTAGCGGTGTACACCTCTTACCTAGAGCACGGCAATAATGTCCGTAAAACCAGCTTGATCCACCATGTGGAACCCAAGCGAGTACGGGCGATTATTAAAGAGGTGCAGGACGTTCTGGAAGATGGGAAATCCCTCACCACCCTGAGTGACCAAGAACCCTATTACCTCAGCGGCCTCCCTTACCTGTGGCAAGAGAAATACACCTGGCAGCCCGGTGAACCCCGCTTGAACCGCAGTGAACTCACCCCCGGTGAGCAGCAAGATTTAGAAGAGAAACTCCCGGAAAGCTACCCCCCCGCCTGCGTCTTAGATCTCTTCCAGTTTTTGGACCTGATTAAGCTGCTCCACACCAAGTCCCAAGAAGACTTTCCCCCCCGACAGCGCATGGCCCTGAGCGATGCCCTCACCGAGCACATTAAGTTTCGCCTGCTGCACTCCGGCACCGTGGTGCGTATGGATACCCCCTCGCTGTCGATCCCGTTGTTTGCCCTAGCGCGCACCCACTATGCCCCGAAGGGTGAACGGGAGCGGGTGTTCACCATGATTGATGACGTGGCGCGGTTTTTTCGGCTAATGCAGGACTGGACCCAAGAGCAAGAGGGGGTGATGCGGGCCTTGGAGGTCTTTGACGTGGATAGCGATCGCCGTGTCGAGGCCCTGCAAGAACTGGATCAACTGCTGCAAAACTGGGCCGACAAATACCACCGCGACGGCGGCTACCCGATGCTGCTGCAACTGGCCGCTGGCACCCGGCAGCCCCAAGATGGCCAGTAAATTTTGGGGTTTTGCCTGCCACCGTTGGATCATCATGGGTGGGAGTACCGCCCCCTCAGACGGATCAGAGTTACCTTAACGATGGGTTGGCAGTCGCCTGTCCCCATGCCATATCTCCCCTGGATTTTGTTAGTAAGACTGTGTACCGGGCATGATCGATCGTTGCCACAAATTCCTTAGGAATTTCTCCCTTCCATGCTGAGTCAGCTAGATCACCTGAGCGTTGCCGCTGATGGCCGCTACGCCACCGACGCTGAGCTGATGTTTTTTCAATCCTACTTGCGCACGGCACGGCTCCGCTTTGGCTTGTACCAAAAGCTGCAGCAGTTGGAATCCAAAATTGTCCAAGAGGTTTTGGCGCAGTTAAAGTCTCGAAACCCGACGGCTCTACAGGTGGGTGATCAAGATCTGACCGCAAAATGGCAACGGGATACGGTCCGGACCCTCCGCTACGCGGCCATGGCCAGCCTAATTGATGATCCTGATCTATACAGAGAGCGGATGTTGCTTTGGTTTCAGACGGTGATGCGCTCTTTTGGCGCTGGGCATAGTTGCAATGTCACTTACCAAGCCATGCAGGTGATTGTGCGCAAGTATCTTTCTGTCGAGGAAGCCGCTATTATTTGTCCCTTACTCGAAATGAGCCGTGCCGTCCTTGGGGAACCCTAGAATCTCTCGGGACTGTAAACACAAGGGCCTGGGCTCGGCCATACCCATGGTTCTGATCGCCCCTGGCTGTACCCAACAGTTCTACCTCGGTGAATGTGTACCGCCGCCCCTCATTTCTGCTGTTATCCCATTGCCAGGGTGATTTGATGACCGCTGATATCCCAGCCTTAGCCAGCTTGACGTTAATGCCTTACCTTGATGCCACCGGTCAAGTCCCGACAGATTGCCAGGGTAAGGTGGGCATCTATGGCATTTTTGACGAGGCCCAGACGTTGCAGTTTGTGGGTTATTCCCGTGATGTCTATATGAGTTTGAAGCAGCACCTTGTGCGGCAACCCGCCGCCTGCTACGGGTACAAGGTCGAAACCATCGATCGCCCCAGCCGCACCCTTTTAGAAGCGATCCGCACCGCCTGGATTGATGAAAACGGCGGGCAGCCCCCGGGTAACGAGAACGAGGCGGCTTGGACAGCGGCGATCGATGCCAAGGTCACCATGACCGCTGATGAGCAGGCTGAATATGCCCGTCTAGAAGAGGTGAATCAAATTAAATACCTCAAGAAGATTGCCCGGCGAGTGGAAGCGGAGATCTTAGCAACCCTCAAGGCGCGGGGGGTGCAGATGGATTTACGCTTTAACCCCAAACTGAAGGAATCGGGGCTGTTGGATTTGAAATAACCAGGCAGTGGTAAAACGTGGCAACGGCTCGCGGCAGATTTGTGTGAGACCACCGGATGTATTGACCATCCGGCCCAGCCTAATTACTGCCTTTGAGCAGGCGGTGCTGGCCAAGGTTCAAGCCCACCCTGAGCTTTGTCAATTGCTTTGGGCCGAAGGGGAGGCGGCGAGTTGACCCACCCCGGCCTACCCCCGGCCTACGGCCACCCCTCCCGAGGAGGGGATGTTTCAGTCAGGTTGTCTTAACCCGTACTCAGGTGAGCTACTTAGCCGCCCCAAATAAGCTGCCGAGAGATCGCGCCATATTCTGAGGCTGCATCGCATCGGTGGCCGCCGTCGGTTCATAGCCACAATGGACCATACAGTCCGCACATTTCGGGTTGCCGCTCTGGGTGCCGTACTGCTCCCATGCCGTCTCCTCAATCAGCTCTTGGAAGGTGTCGTAATAGCCCTCATTCAGCAAATAGCAGGGCTTCTGCCACCCCAAGACGCTGTAGCTGGGGCTGCCCCAGGGGGTGCAGTCATAGTCCTTGTCCCCGGTGAGGAAATCCAAAAAGAGGGGGTTGTGGTTAAAGGACCACTTTTTCTGACCGGCCCGGAATGGAGCCAGGATTTCCCGAAAGAGGGCCTTGGTTTGCTCCCGCTGCAGGAAATGGTCCTGATCCGGAGCCCAGGCATAGCTGTAGCCCGGCGACACCATCATGCCGTCTACCCCCATGGTGGTGAGGTAGTCGAATAATTCTTGGATCTGCTTGGGATTCGCCCCCTCAAACACAGTGGTGTTGGTGGTGACCCGAAACCCCCTGGCCTTAGCCGCCCGAATCGCACTGATGGCAATATCAAAGACGCCCTTGCGATCCACACAGCGATCGTGCAGCTCACGCATGCCATCCAGATGGACGCTAAAGCTGAGATAAGGGGAGGGGGTAAATTTATCCAGGCTCTTTTCTAGGAGCAGACCATTGGTGCAGAGATAGATAAACTTCTTGCGCTCCACCAAACCCGCCACAATCTCATCAATTTGAGGGTGCATCAACGGCTCACCCCCAGGGATAGAAACCACTGGCGCTCCGCACTCATCCACCGCTGCAAAGCAGGCTTCGGGAGATAGATTTTGCTTCAGGATCTCCTTAGGGTGCTGAATTTTGCCGCAGCCCGTGCAGGCTAAATTGCACCGGAACAAGGGCTCTAGCATCAGCACTAATGGGTACTTTTTGCGCCCCTTCAGGCGCTGGGTCACCAGGTACTGTCCGACGGCAAGTGCCTGCTGTAAATGAATTCCCATTTTTAAAACCGTCTCCTCAGTGGTTAGCTGGCCTTGGTGGGACCTTAAATGATTGCCCCCTCAGCCCTAAATGGTGGACCGAGGGGACTGGCTGCGGCTCGGTAGGTTAAGCCCTCAACCAGCATTCAACCACCCTAAAGCATTTTTCAGAGAATCACTGTTGTTCAGCAGCACTATCAAAATAAATGGCTTTGGGAGAAACCCATTCACCCGGTAGACTGCCTGCAGCCCCTAGACACGCTATGGAAACCATTGCAATCGGAAAGGGGATTAAATCCCATACACTGTTGAGGATTAATCCGTGGCTCATAGAGGCTAATCCATGGCTAATGTGGCCGGGCTTTGCAGCCAGCACTATTGCCATAGGGCGAATGCCTGCAGTTCTAACCGTGTGAGGAGATGACCGAATGCCTTCTGTCAGTACGGCACTGGACTTACTAAAAGCGACGAGTCGAACCTTTTATATCCCCATCAGCCTATTACCGTCGCCATTGCAGGAGGCCGTTGCTTCTGCATACCTCTGTATGCGGGCCATTGACCAAATCGAAGATCACGCCACCCTACCGCTACCGATCAAGGCCAAGCTGCTGCGGCAGATCAGCCTGAACCTACAGGCCGGGACCGAGTTGTCCCAGGTGGATGACTTTGCAAAGGGGTTGGATGGCTTTGGGGATCAGCTGGAAGAAGTGACCCTGCGGGTGGGGGAATGGGCCTTGCTGGCCCCGGATACGATCGCCCCCCGGATTTGGGATGCCACTGCCGCCATGGCCGATCGCATGGCCTACTGGGCCGAATGCAACTGGCGCATTGATAGCGAAGCGGACTTAGACTGCTATACCTTCAGCGTGGCTGGGGCGGTGGGTCTAATGCTGTCGGACCTGTGGGCCTGGCATGACGGTACCCAAACCAGTCGCATTGAGGCGATCGGCTTTGGCCGGGGGCTGCAGTCGGTGAATATCTTGCGTAATCATCTCGAAGATCTAGAGCGAGACGTGGACTTTTACCCTACGGGTTGGACCTCTGCGGATATGCAGCGCTACGCCCGTCGCAATTTGGCCCTGGCCGATGCCTATACGGAGGCCCTGCCCAAGGGACCGGCCCTCCTGTTTTGCCAGATTCCGTTGGCCCTCGCCCATGCCACCCTTAATGTGTTGGCCCAGGGTAAGGAGAAGCTCAGTCGTGGTGATGTGCTGAACATCGTGGCCCAGCTCAGCAAAATCGCCAGCTAGGAGACTGCGACACCCATTGAGGAAATGGTTTTAAGCGCCGGGGAGCTAGGGGGCTGTGCCCTGCAAAATGGCAAGATACAGACAGGTCCCCTATGGCGCTGGCCACTTTGCCTAAGACACCGAGGATTGCTCTGGTCCCTAGCGCAGCAGCAAAGTGACTTTCGGTCTTGTCCCAACCGGACTGGCGACTGCTATGGAAGCCCCCAAGAAACCGTTATTCTAGAACCAAAATCGGACCCCTAGGAGTGGCATGGATACCAAGGCATTTAAGCGATCGCTCAACCAGTCAGAGAACTATTTCCGCAAGGGGTTTGGCCATGGCGCAGATGTCGCTGGGCAAATGCAAACGGAGTACCAAAGCGCCTTAATCCAAGAGATTCGGGACAACAACTATGTGCTGACGCGGGGGGAAGCCACCATCTACCTGGCTAAGTCCTTTGGTTTTTGCTGGGGGGTGGAGCGGGCCGTGGCCATGGCCTACGAAACCCGCCAGCATTTTCCTGACCAGCGCATCTGGATTACCAACGAAATCATCCATAACCCCGATGTGAACCAGCGGCTGCGGGAGATGAACGTCTATTTTATTGAATTGGTGGATGGCCAGAAGGACTTCTCTGGGGTTGCTGCGGGGGATGTGGTGATTTTGCCCGCCTTTGGAGCCAGCGTCCAGGAAATGCAGCTCCTCAACGAGCGGGGTTGCACCATTGTTGATACCACCTGCCCCTGGGTCTCGAAGGTGTGGAACAGCGTCGAGAAGCATAAGAAAAAAGACTATACCTCGATCATCCACGGCAAATATAAGCACGAAGAAACCGTGGCCACCAGCTCCTTTGCGGGCATCTATTTGGTGGTCCTCAACCTGGCCGAAGCCCAGTATGTGGCGGACTATATTCTGCACGGGGGGAGCCGCACAGAATTCTTGGCGAAGTTCAAGCATGCCTATTCCGAAGGCTTCGACCCCGACACCGACCTAGAGCGGGTGGGCATTGCCAACCAAACCACCATGCTCAAGGGGGAAACCGAGGCCATGGGTAAGCTGTTTGAGCGCACCATGAGCCAGAAGTACGGACCCCATCAGCTCAATGATCACTTCTTGGCCTTCAACACCATTTGCGATGCCACCCAAGAGCGCCAAGACGCCATGTTTGAACTGGTGGATGAAGCCCATGTCAAGGTGGATTTGATGCTGGTGATTGGCGGCTATAACTCCTCGAATACCACCCACTTGCAGGAAATCGCGATCGATCGCAGCATTCCCTCCTATCACATTGATGGCCCAGAGCGCATCGGGCCGGGGAACCGCATCGAACACAAACCCCTCCATGGCGACGATCTGATCGTCACTGAGGACTGGCTCCCCCAAGGTCCCATTACCGTCGGGGTCACCTCTGGAGCCTCCACCCCCGATCGCGCCGTGGAAGTCTCCATTGAGCGAATTTTTGAACTAAAAGCGGCGGTGCCGGTTGGATAGATCCAAACCCAAATACTGATCGCGGGGGTTTGGCATTGCCAAACCCCCGCGATCA
>JAQCKL010000215.1 GCA_027592485.1 Cyanobacteriota bacterium | reverse complement strand
AAGTCCCTCTCCCCTCGGGAGAGGGATTTAGGGTGAGGGGAACTCCAGGTTTCAAGTTAGACGAGGTTTGGATGTGGTTTACTAGCCAGGCGAATGTGCGACCAACCGTAAGGTTCAATTCAGTCTGGCAAACCGCTACGTCGCCTCAGATTTTATAGGGATGACCCTTGCGAAAGCATCTATAAATACCGATAGCGCTATCACCAGCCCTCGTATCAAATTTGTCTCGGCTTGGGCAGAAGATTCACCAGAGCCGCTGTCATCGCTACCAGCGCGCGATCGCCCGCCAGATGCAGCCTGGGGGGCATCGCTGCCCTGTCAAACGGCGATCCTGAGCCCCCGTATGGGCAGGCAGTCGCCAGTCCGATTAGGACAAGACTGCAAGCCAGCCGTTACCCCTCAAATGCGCCCCAACCCTTCCCATCAACCCCTGTAGCTTTTAGCATCAAGAAATCCCTACTGCCCTACAAATCCCTCAGCCATGCCCACGGTCAAACTCCCTTCTGAACTTGCCGCCACCCTGTATCAGCGCCGTCATCGCCTAGCGGACCAGATCAAAGGCCCGGTGGTGCTGTGGTCTGGGCAACCCTCGGCTCGCAATTTCCCGGCCAACACCTATCGGTTTCGGGCCAACAGCCATTTCCTGTACTTCGCGGGTCTCCCCCTCACCAATGCCGCCATTCGCCTAGACGGCGATCGCCTGACATTATTCGTCGATGATGCCCCCTTGGCAGCGGCCCTGTGGCATGGTCCAACCCCGACAAGGACGAATCTGGCGGCAGCCATGGGAGCCGATGCGGCCTACCCCATGGCCGAGTTATCACAGTTCACCGCTGGGGTCGCGACGGTAGCGGTGCAAGATACCACCACCGCTGCCGAACAACTGCATTTGCGCGACACCATCGAGCCCGGTCAGGATAAGGCGCTGGCAGAAGCCATCATTGCCCTGCGCCTCTGCGCTGATGGGGCGGCAATCACTGAAATTCAGCGGGCCGCAGCGGTCTCGATCCAGGCCCATCGGGCTGGGATGGCCGCCACCGCCACCGCCACCACCGAGGCCCAGGTACGCGCCGCCATGGAACAGGTGATCATGGCCGCCAATCTGCCCTGCGCCTACAACAGCATCGTCACCGTCCATGGGGAAGTGCTCCACAACGAACAGTACCACCATGCATTACAACCAGGTCAGTTACTCTTGGCAGACGTCGGGGCCGAAGCCGCTTCCGGTTGGGCCTCAGATATCACCCGCACCTGGCCCGTATCGGGGCAATTTTCACCCCCCCAACGGGATATCTATGATGTGGTACTAGCGGCCCACGACGCTTGTATTGCCGAGGCGGCTCCTGGGATCGAATACCGCGACCTTCACTTGCTGGCTTGCCGGGTGCTCGCGGCAGGATTAGTGGATCTTGGCATCCTCAAAGGGCAGCCCGATGATCTGGTGGCGCAGGATGCCCATGCCTTATTTTTTCCCCATGGGGTGGGACATCTATTGGGTTTAGATGTCCACGACATGGAAGATCTGGGAGATCTCGCCGGTTATGCCCCAGGGCGGCAACGCAGCCATCGCTTTGGCTTAAACTTCCTACGGCTGGATCGTCCCTTACAACCCGGCATGGTAGTCACCATCGAACCAGGGTTTTATCAAGTGCCCGGCATTTTGGCGGATCCGTTCCGGCGAGAACGCTACGCTGACTGCGTGGACTGGGAGCGACTGGCTCAGTTTGCCGATGTCCCCGGTATTCGCATTGAAGATGATGTGTTGATCACGACAACGGGATGCGATGTTTTGACGGCAGCCCTGCCCACCGCAGCTGAGGCTATCGAGGCCACCATGAAAGCCTAAAAAAAACCCTCCAGCAATTGCCGGAGGGACTGGAGTTCCTGAAAATCGTCACTTCAGAAAGTATGGCTACGGAGTTGGATATTGCCAAGAGGGGTCTGACCCGTCATACCGTCTCCTCAACCCGCTGAGGATCGCCCCCTAGGGTCTGGGTATCCCATAAAGCCAAGCGTTCTGCCATGGGCACATAGCTTTGGTCATGGAGTCCAATGTAATTTTGCGTGGGACGAAAAATCCGATTTTTGGTCAGTTGCTCCTTCCAATGGGCTAACCAACCGGCGACGCGGGCGATCGCAAACACCGGGGTAAATAGATCTGTCGGGATGCCCAATTTCCGGTAGACCAGCCCTGAATAGAAATCCACATTGGGGTAAACCCCTTTGGCTCCCAACCGTTCGGTAACCACATGCTCCATCTCTAGGGCGACCTGGTAGTACTGATCCTCGCCAAACTTCTCAAACAACTGTTCCGCCAGTTTTTGCAGAATCGTCGCCCTAGGATCCTTGACCTTATAGACCCGATGGCCAAAGCCCATGATTTTTTCTTTCTTGGCGATACGCTCATCGATGTAGGGCCGCACATTTTCCACCGAGCCGATCGCCTCTAACATATCCACCACTTCCTCATTGGCCCCCCCATGGAGCGGCCCTGCCAAGGTACCCACCGCCGACGCTACCACCGCATAGGGATCGGTTAGGGTTGACGCGGTCACCATGGCAGAAAAGGTCGAAGCATTGATGGTGTGCTCGGCATGGAGGGTCAAGCAAATGTCAAAAATCCGTGCCGCTAATGGGTCCGGCTCTTGCTCATTCAACATGTAGAGAAAGTTGGCGGCATAGTCGAGATCATCCCGAGGCTGCACCGGATCATTACCTTTCCGCATCAGTTGAAAGGCCGCCACCATGGTTGGAATTTTGGCCAGCAGCCGGATGACCGCCTTTTGAATGTAGATGGGGTCATCTAAAGCCCGCTTGGAGTAAAACAACCCCAAGGCCGCTGCACAGGCCTGCAGCGCATCCATGGGATGGCCCCCCTCCGGGAAGCATTTCATCATGTCGCGGATGCGGTATTTGAGGCGACGATGGTGGCGAATTTCGTGGTTGAACTGATCGAGCTCCCACTGCACCGGTAACCGTCCCCAGATCAACAGATAGGCCGTCTCGAGAAAGGTACTGCGCTGGGCCAACTCTTCGACCCGAATGCCTCGATATTCTAAAATACCGAGCTGACCATCCACATGACTGACGGATGATTCAGTGGCGGGGACGCCTTCTAAGCCGGGTCGATAGTCACAAGCAGTCATTGGCGTCTTTCACTCCCAGTGCGATGTAATTTGCCATTCTGGCTAGCCTACAAGGGTTAGATGCCCTAAAAATGTATAGATCGCTAACCTTTTGCCAGATCTCAACGTTCTGGCGATCGCCTCCATCAGAGCAAGCCACCCTGGTCTACACCGTGGTCGCCCTTTACATCTGTCAAACAGCTCGCCCCTCGGACGGGTGTAGCCGTCGCCAGTCCGAGGGGCAAGACTGCGAGCGACTTTGCTGCTGAGCACATCATCAGGGGGACGATAGGGGGCCTCAGCAAGGTGGCCCAAGCGATGTCAAGCCAGGGCCGATCCTGAGGCAATGGGGCCGCTGGGGGAAACAGAGGTTCTCTCCCGATTGGCTTTAAGGGGCTCAGTTTTAGAGGAACTTATAGGCTATCACAGCGCGAATCAGGGACCCTCTGCGGCCCTAATGCCGGGCGGCTGAAGTGCTCGGCACGATTGCTGAGAGCAGGGGTGCTGAAGGGGCATAACCGGGCTGGCGACGGCTATAGTCTCACGAAGTCCAGGTGCTGGCGATCAATCCTTGCAGATGGCGGCAGCGTCCATTCGGGTCGCTTGGACACAGAACAAATCTGGGGCCGGACATTGCACGGTCATGGGCTCAGCGGTGCGGGGATGGCAAAAGTACAGTTCGTAAGCATGGAGATGATAACCACAATCACCAGGGAGCGATTGCCTTTGCCCGGCAGGGAAGATCAGGGGAATACCACCCACACCATAAAGCGGATCACCCACCAGGGGATAGCCCGCCGCTGCCATGTGAATACGGATTTGATGGGGGCGACCCGTAGCGATCGCCACCTCAACCAAAGTGCTGTCTGCTCTCCGCTCTAGGACATGGCCCTGACTATAGGCGGGTTTGCCCTCCGGGCTGGCCCCATACACATAGCCCAGGGTGTCATGGGGTAGGCGGCCAATGGGGGTGGTGAGGGTGAAGCGATCGGGAATTGGACCGGGAGCCACGAGGGCACGGTAGATTTTTTTGAAGGCGGGGGAGGTCTCGGCCCGCTCAGTGGCTTCGCGCAATTGACGGCTCAAATCCGCCTTGGCGAGGGGCGATCGCCCCAGCAACATCACCCCGGAGGTCCCTCGCCCCAATCGATGGACGGGCACCGGTTTGTCTTGGGGATAGCGCTGCTGTAACTGATGCAACAGGGTATGCTCCAGAAATCCGCCCCCCGGCAACACCGGCAAGCCAGACGGTTTGGCCACCACCAGCAGATCGGCATCTTCGTACAGAATCGGGATCCCTAGGGGGGCAGGGGGCTCCTGCCAAGGCCGCCGGTAGTAGCTCAACCGTTGCTTCAGTTGTAGGGGAAGATCGGGGGGTGCGATCGCCCCATCCACCAACACCGCTCCGGCCAGGATGCGCGATCGCCACTCCGCCTGGCTGGAATGGGGATACCGCTGGGTGTAATAGGCCAGCAAAGAGAGGCCCTGATCCTGGGGCTGTACCCGATTGTGATAAGTCCAGCCCTGATTCATGGAGCCCCTTAGTGATTCATCTGGGTGCCGGGCTGGTGCTTGTCCAGCGCCCAAAGGTTATCTAAATCTCGCAGATAAAACACCCCAAAACAGGCGGCTAGCATCGGCCAAGCGGCAAAAAACAGAATGTTGGGTGTGGCCAATGGATCGAGATAACGAGGAAATGAAATCAGGGTTGAGGCCCCATGCATGACTAGCACCGCCCCATAGGTCCAGGTTTTCTGAAACCCAGCCACAAACCCCAGGATAATCAGTAGCTGAATCACCGCCAGACCGTACACAACGGCAGAGCCAATGCCACTCACCCCGTAGAAGGCTTCAAAAATCTTGCTGGCATGGATGGGGTTCAAAAACTTGTCGAGGGTCCACACCAGCATCACCAGAAAAATACTCAGGCGCAGTAACAACAGCACTAGGGGCACTCTACCCCCCACTGAATTCAGGTTAACCACGATTGCACTCCTAAATTAATCGCTGTAACAGCCAGGGCCTGTCATTTAAGCCGGGACAACGGGTTAGAGAAGGAAGCTAGGAGCCAGGAGCCAGAATTCAGTAAGCGCAAGGCTCCTAGCTCCTGACTCCTGAATTCTTGCCCCAGGATAATGTCCCGCCTGGCGGAATACGCCAAAGCATTTCAGCGTACCGAAGGCTTTCTGACCCCAGCTATATTGCAGTGTGGCTGGCTTCGCTGAGCGATCGCTGAACGCCCCACAAGAATTGACTGAAACAGCGCTATGCCCAAATCCGTGCCATGGCCAGCGTAAATCCTGGCAAAACGGCTTCCCCCGACAGTGTGCTCGGATTCTCTAAAACTTCAACCATTTGACCCGGACGATAGATTTCCACCCGCTTATTTTTCGGGTCAATCAACCAGCCCAACTGAGCGCCATTGTCGATATATTCTTGCAGCTTGGCGCGAAGGTCCTGAAGGCTGTCCGTTTCCGAGCGCAGCTCCACAACAAAATCAGGGTTGAAGAGGCGCTTGGACCATCGGGGTTCACCTCAAATGGCTGAATCGCATCTCCATTCTAAAGCTTGCCAAGTTTTGCCCATATCCAGTTTGACAGCCATAACGACACAACGCCCCGCAACAGCGAACTGTTGCGGGGCGTTTAAACGGAGTTGAGTCGGTTAGGGGACCGCGATCAGAGCTTACTGATGCGAGCCTGGTAGGACTCAGTGCTGCTACCATCCACTGCGGTCGCAGTCCGCTCATTGTTATAGCGAGACTGGAGATTGGCCACCCGGTTGTCGGGGTTGGGGTGGGTGCTGAGAAACTCGGGTGAGCCGCTGCCACCGAGCTTTTGCATAAAGGTAATGAAACCGGCTTGGTCGTAACCCGCTGCCCCCATATTGTCAAAGCCGAGATTGTCCGCTTCGGTTTCAGCAGAACGACTGTTGGGCAGATTCAACGCTAAATCCACACCAATGCCCACCAGGGCATCTTGATTGACGCCCAAGGCCCCAGCAATGCCGCCGATCGCCACTTGGTCCCGCATCCGGTTAATGACATGACGACCCACAATGTGGCCAATTTCATGGGCCATCACCCCCGCCAGCTCGGCCTCGGTTTCCGCTTCGCGAATCAAACCGGTATTGACATAGGCAAAGCCCCCTGCCGTGGCAAAGGCATTGACACTGTCATCTTCCACGATTTGAAAGGTGTATTGAAAGTCATCATCCGGCGGGCGACCGCTGGTGGCGGCTAGGCGATTGCCGATGCCTTGGATGTAGCTGACCATATCGGCGTTGCGGGTGTAGATCGGCACCTGCTGCCGAATGGAGGCATCGATGCGCCGCCCCAAGTCCATTTCTCCCGCATCACCCATATTGGATAATTGAATATATTGAATACCGCCAAAGATCAGGTCTAATAAACCCGCCTCAGAGGGTTTGGGGGTGACGGCGATCAGTCCCACCGCCATCGTTAGGGCGATCGCCCCATATAACCAGCGCCTCCCCGCGCGCCGTACCTGGTTCCAAAGTTGCATAACGTTTTCCCTTAAGCTCGACCCAAATAAATACTCAGCCTGTTTCCCTTCTCAGGGCAGGGCAGGCCATCATTAGGATGCCCCGTTGTTAGCCATGACGTTAAGAATGTGACGTAAGTTGCCACCACGGATGCTTAAATACTAACGACTGACCATTACAAATGGCTATTCGCGCGCGGGCTACCCCCTAGGAGTTGACGGACATGGCGCTATTGGACAAGAAAGGTCGACTGTTTGGTAAGGTCAGCCTGCTCGATATCGGGGCTGCCTTGGTGATTTTGATGGTGATTGTGGGGGTGTTTTTCTTCCCTGGCACCTCTGGTTCCGTGGCCCAGGTGGGGGTTGAGACTAAACCCATTGAGGTGGATGTAATCGTGCGGGGGCTGACCGTATCCGATCCCGAAGGGCTCTACGAAACCCTCCAAACCTCAGGGACCACCAACATCATTATTCGTAACCAACCCTATGGTCAGGTGGCAATCAAGTCGGTGCAAAAACTGCCCCGCAGCCAAGCGGTGCCTCAGCCGGATGGCACGGTAAAGTCGTTTCCGGATCCGCGTCCGGAGCTGGATTACACCATTGATATGTTGATCACCCTGACAGGGGATGCCCAAATTACAGACAGTGGGCCGGTATTGGGCAATAGCAAAGTAAAGATTGGCAACCAAATCGAAATCGAAGGGGAGCTCTACGACTTCTATACCAGTACTGTTGGGGTACGTATCTTAGAGGCCGAGGGCTAGGTTTGCCTAAAGGTTTTGTGGAAGGGCGCAAGGCTTGCGCCCCTACGAATTCGTTACCAATTCGTTGTTGTTCACCTTTTAATCTCTGTTGGAATCTATGACGACCCCACAAGCACCCCTGGATTGGAACCGTCTGGCTGCTCAGG
>JAQCKL010000214.1 GCA_027592485.1 Cyanobacteriota bacterium | reverse complement strand
ATGCTTCTAGCTTATGTCTTAATGCAATTGGCGACTGCTATAGAGGTGGCGGCCACGGGAACCGTGAGTGACAGGGGCACTGACATCCAGCAGGGGAAATCTGTGAGCCCTGATCTCGTCGTCGCGACATCTATTGTTCACTACGTGGAAAGGACGCAGCAAAGCATCATTCTGAACAATGCCAGCCGCGATCAACGCTTTGCCAACGACCTCTACATTCGTGAGCACCAGCCTCAATCAGTGCTCTGCACGCCCCTCTCGAATCAAGGACGGCTACGGGGGTTAATCTACCTGGAAAATAATCTCACGCCCCACGCGTTTACCGAAAAGCGACTACAAGTCTTGAGGCTGCTGTCTTCCCAGGCTGCGATCGCCCTGGATAATGCCCGCCTTTATACCAACTTGGCTGATCTCAATAAAGCCTATGCCCGCTTTGTGCCCCAACAACTCCTGCAACACCTCAACAAACGCAACATTACTGAGGTCAACCTTGGCGATAATGTCGAGCTAGAGATGACGGTGATGTTTTCCGATATTCGCGCTTTTACCACGATTGCTGAAAAGCTTACGCCAGCAGAGAGTTTCCGCTTTCTCAATGATTACCTAGCCCGTCTCGAACCGGTCATTGTTCAGCACAACGGCTTTATCGATAAATACATTGGTGATGCGGTTATGGCCCTCTTTAGCGATGGGGCCGATGATGCTGTCAAGGGCGGCATTGCCATGCAGAAAACCCTTGCCGCATACAACCGGGAACGCCAAGATAGTCCTTACCCAGCGATCAAAATTGGTATTGGTATCAATACCGGTCGCTTGATGCTCGGGACCGTCGGCGGCAAAGACCGGATGGATGGCACTGTGATCAGCGACGCTGTCAACCTAGCTGCCCGGCTAGAACACCTCACTAAGCGCTATGGCGTGGATTTATTGATTAGCCACCATACCTACACCCAACTGCGCTATCCCCAAAGTCACTGCATTCGTAAAATCGGCACGACAGAAATTCGGGGAAAATCGGAAATAGTGACGATTTACGAAGTCTTTGACGCGGACGACATCGAGTTGCGGGCAGCGAAACAAGCCATCCGAGATCAATTTGACCGTGCCTTAATCGACTACGAAAACCAAGACTGGCAAGCAGCCATCCAACGGTTTCAAGCCTGCCTCAAAAAGGTGCCCACTGATCCGGTCATCCAGTACTACCTCGAACAATGCAAAGGCCAGCCCAATCAACTCAGTTCCATTGAAGAGCGTTAACATATCTGCTGACAGCAGAACCTGATTGGAACGGACCTAGATCACAAGGATTAGCTCGATTTTTCAGTACGGTAAGGCCAGCTTGTGCGCTTGGTACGCAAGCTGTGTGTGTCTCCTGTGAACCATCATCCATTGCCTCAAGGAGAATTTGCCCCATGACTGCCGCCGCAACTCGCTTCCCAGAAGCGGCCATGATTGCCATCCGCCAAGAACTGACCGATGAAGTCCTGCCCGTTTTAGAGGGCAGCATCCCTAAGGATTTAACGGGCCATTGGCTAGCGATGGGTCCCGTTGGCAGCGTGGCGATGACGCCGCCACCAGGGCAGCCTAGCTATCCCTCTAGTGATGGCACCTCTCTCTTTAATGGGGATGCGATGGTGTACCGCTTTGACTGCAATCGCCCCGGAGAAGTCCATCTCACCACCCGCATCATTAAAACTCCCTGCTACTACGCTGACCAGGCAACGACCCTAGGCACCCCATATAGCCACTTGAAATTCATGAGTAGTGGCCTCGTTCGCTTTTCTTTCCTCTTAGGGTTCCGAAACGAAGTGAACACTGCGGCTATTCCGGTCAAATTTGCTGGCGACGACCGCTGGCGACTCTTGGCAACTTGGGATTCAGGTCGTCCCTATGAAATAGATCCGGTCAGCCTAGAGGTCAAAACGCCTATCGGTGGTAATAGCGAATGGCGAGAGCAAGCCATTCCCTTGAAAATTGGCCCCTTCAAGCTACATATCACGGCCACCCACCATGCCTACGATAACCACACCCAAGAGCTTTACACCATCAATTTTGGCAAGTCCATCCTGACCATGATGGCCCCTCTGTTGATCCATGGCATTACCAGTCTGGTCAGTTGGACGGTCTTGTTCAAGCATATCTTGCGCCTAACCTTCCGCATTATGATCAAGGTGCTGCAAGCCATTAGCTTGCTGCTCTATCCCCTGGGCTTGAGCCAGGATTTTGTATATCTCTTGAAATGGGATGGTAAAAATCGCCTGCAACGGTGGCAAGTGATGCTACCCCGGACCCTCGGCCTGCCCATTCGGCGTCCGGTGCAGATTGAGCAGAGCATGCACCAGGTGGGTGCCACCCGCCGGTTCATCGTACTCATGGACACCTCTTTTAAACTAGGACCCGAGCAGTTGATTCCCAATCCGTTACCCGGCAACACCTACACGGAACGGATACTACGGCAGGTCTTGAATTTCCCTCAGTTGAGCAGCACCAATGTGTACCTCGTCAAGCGAGAAAACTTAACCGCAGATCGCAAGTCTGTTTTGGCTCAGCAGGTCACCCTTCCTAAAGAAACCGCCCATTTTCGGGTGGATTATGACGATAGCGACGGGGTTGTGATCCATGTGGCCCACAACAATGGTTGGGATCCAGCGGAGTGGCCCCAAGCCTATGATTCCTATGTAGAAAATCCCAAACCCCCACAACCCGTCACGGATCCGATTCAGCGCTTGGTGGGGATGACGGTCAGCACCACCGACCTGAACTATCTAGGCCGGTACGTGATTAATCCAGACAATGGGAAGATTCTGAAACGTGAGCTAGTCAGCGATCTCACCTGCACCTGGGCCCCCGCAATTTATGCTGACGTGGGCAATACTGGCGTGCCTGAACAATACGACCACATTTACTGGATTGCCTGGGGCTGCTGGGACGAACTCATGACCCAATTCATGGTGGATCTCTACAAAAAATACAAGAATCGCCAGCTCCCCATCGAAGAAGTGTTAGAAGCCGCTGGCGGCAAAGCCCCACCGGCCCTCTGCCACCTTGATACCACCACAATGACCATTGTGGACAAGTACCTGTTTCCCCCTGGGCACTTTGGCAATTCTCCCCAGTTCATCCCCCGCGGGGATAATACCGATCAAACCTACGGGTACCTCTCCTGTGTTGTCTTAGTCGATCAGGATACAGAACCAACTAGCGAAATCTGGCTGTTTGACGCTCAAGATCTCTCCCAGGGACCGATTTGCAAGCTCGGACTGCCTACAAAAACCGATGCTGCTGGGCAAGCCATGGCCCCTTTTCAAATGGGCCTTACCATCCACACCACCTGGATCCCAGATATCGCTCCCCATACGGCGAGCTACCACGTTCCGGTGCAGGCTGACTACGATCCCTTGATTGCCAATGAACCCGAGGAGGTTCAACGCCTCTTCAAAGAGGAGGTTTATCCTCATTTTCAGTAAGTGAGATATCGCGCCAGGTTCAGAAACCGGTGTTTGCCGTAGGTTAGGCAGCAGTATGACCCAGCTTTGCCGCGACCCGGTTTTTGTTTTCCCTAATCCCGACCTTTGAGGGCGCGATCGATCTCCCGTTTAACCTGCTTATTTTTCAGAGTTTCCCGCTTGTCATGGAGCTTTTTGCCCTTGGCTAAAGCCAGGACAATCTTGACCCATCCCCGCTTCAGGTACATTTTCAAGGGCACTAACGTTAGCCCCTGCTGCTCCACCTTGCCAATTAGCTTACGAATTTCACCCCGGTGCAACAGCAGCCGCCGGGTACGGCGGGCCTCGTGGTTATAGGCCTGAATGGTAGTGCTATGGGGAGCAACATGGACATTGTGCAGCCAGATCTGGGCATCGCGGATCAAGGCGTAGCCATCCCGCAGATTCACATTGCCCGCCCGAATTGACTTGACCTCAGTGCCCATGAGTTCAATCCCCGCCTCAAAGGTCTCTAAAATCTCGTATTGATGGCGAGCTTGGCGATTATCGCTGACCAGCTTGTAACCGTCATCAGAAGTATCTGCCATCATCCTTACTCCACTACAATCCGCCATTCATGGAGCTCGTACTCCACACAACCGTTTTTCACTAGGGGATCAGCCTGGACAATTGTTTCTGCCTCTTGCCGAGACGCCGCTTGGAACAACAACATACCACCCCCATATCCCGCCCAGTAGCCCGTACGGGCCTGATGTCCCTGGGAAATCAGGGTTTTCACATAAGTTACATGGGCAGGCACATGATCATCAAAGGTGGCCTTATCGACAATGCCCTTTTCGATTTTCACAAACCAAGCCATGGCAGCAGAGAACAGTAGGGAGCAAATAGCAGGCGATCGCTCGCATGACCGGGGCTTTCTAGCATAGCGACCTAGCTGCAGCAGCGACACAATCGTAACGGTTAGGGATATAGTAATCGCCAGTCCGGTTAGGACAAGACTGCCAGTCCTTTTGCTTCTGTGCTAAGAATCAGAGCGATCTTAGGTGTCCTCTCCCAATGAGGTCTGCAACGCCAAGGGGCTGAGGGCAACACATCCACCCCAAAACGCCTTGCCAGGGTATAAAGCAAGCGACATCTCCCCCTAAACTAGATGTAGCGTTGCTGGGGAAACCACCTTGGGAGTGATGGACATTGGCGGACTGGGGCTGCTCGGACTCGCGTATTTGTTAGGGGCTCTCCCCACCGGTTACCTCGTCGCCAAAGCGCTAAAAGGGATTGATATCCGCGACCATGGTTCCGGTAATACAGGGGCCACCAACGTCTTCCGAGTGGTCGGCAAGCCAGCTGGATGCTTAGTCCTCGGAGTGGACTTGCTTAAGGGTGTCGCTGCGGTGCTGCTGATGCAAACCCTACTGCCGCTCCTCAACGCAGACGGGCAAGGGCCTGCTATGACTGCTTGGTGGTTAATGCTGGCAGGGATAGCAGCGATTATTGGTCATAGCCGCTCGATCTGGCTCAACTGGACAGGCGGCAAATCTGCGGCCACCGGTTTAGGGGTGTTATTGGCCATAGCTTGGCCTGTGGGGTTAACGGTCGCTGGCGTGTTTCTAGGAGTGCTAGCCCTATTTCGGATCGTCTCTTTAGGTTCCATCATGGCCGCGATCGCTGCTGTCGCCATGATGGTAATGCTGCAGCAGCCCTTGCCCTATGTTTTAATGGCGATCGCCGGTAGTCTTTATGTGATCCTGCGCCACCGCAGTAATATCGAGCGATTGCTAGCCGGGACAGAGCCCCAATTGGGCCGCTGATAAAGCATGAACCCTCAAGAATTTCCGTAGGCATTAGTTGCCATATTTGCCCCAAGACAGAAATGCTGTGACTGCATACAAAATGATGGTAGAGCCAATCACCGCTGGCAGGATCGGCACCCCTTGAACGGACCAATCCAAAATAGCGAAGGAAAGTCCATAGGTGGTTTTGGCATACTTCAGGACCCATTCTCCCAACCAAACCCCCGCCAAGCCAATAATCAATAGGCCGAAGACCTTTCCAGGGATTTTGCGGGGCAATAACAAAGTAGCGAGCCCTGCACAGACCAAGGCAATTAGTACTTGAACCAATAATCGAGTCAGATCCATTGTTGTTCAGTCCTTATTTAATGCCCAATTGAATGGCCAGGATTAGCTGCCCAGCTGGCGCGATCGCTCACTGGCCGCCCGCACCGCCTCGATAAAGGCAGATCGGACCCCAGCCGCCTCTAGTTCAGCAATACCCGTAATGGTTGTGCCACCAGGGCTCGTGACCCGATCCTTGAGCACACCGGGATGCATACCTTCAGTTTGCAGCAGCTCTGCCGTCCCTTTCACCGTTTGAATCGCTAGGTGCAGGGCTGTAGCACGGGGCAATCCTGCGGCTACCCCACCATCGGCCAAAGCTTCAATGACCACCGCGATATACCCAGGACCGGAGCCCGATAACCCTGTAACCGCATCCATCAGCGACTCGGGCACCGTCACCACCGAACCAACCGCTCCAAAGATTGCCTCCGCCCATTGGCAGTGCTGGGCATCGGCATTGCTGCCCAAGGCGATCGCGGTCATCCCGGCTCCCACCGTTGCCGGGGTATTGGGCATGGCCCTAATCACTGGCCATCCTGGCGCAGCAGCTTCTAAGGTAGCCAGCGTCACCCCCGCCATAATCGAGAGGAGAAGGGGCGAGGTGGGGGCATCTATCGACAAATCTTTTGAAACCGCCACAAATGTCTGAGGCTTCACCGCCAGCAGCAACACATCAGCCCCATCAATCACCTCATGATTGTGCTCAGTTGTGATCACACCATAGGTTTTCGTCAAAAACTGTCGACGGGCCTCCCCAGGCTCACCGACTCTGATGTCACCAGACCCATAAATTCCATAAGACAAGAGGCGGGCAATGAGCGCTTCGCCCATTACACCGCCTCCGATGACCCCTAGCGTTGTTGGCAAGTTGTGAACATCCTTACATCTAGGTCACGCAAAGAAACTGGAGATCACGCAGTACAAGCCACCCCTCAGGCATGGCTGCACTTCAAACCCCGGATCAGCTTCTCAAAATCCTTAGCGACGAGCGCTTTACGCCATCCGTACCGCTTGTTCGGCGGTCCAAGCGGGGGCAGGGGGAGCCTGGCGAGGATCGGCCATGGGCATGGGTGGTGCCATGGGCATCTCGTCTTCAATGTCGGTCGGTGTACTCACCTGCACACAGTTCGGCGTAAAGAGGAAGATACTCTCTCCAATCCGCTCTTGATGGCCATCAATGGCATAGGTCCCCCCCGCCACGAAATCCACAGCCCGCTGGGCTTGATCGGGGTCCATCGTGGTTAGGTTCAAAACCACTGACTTCCGTTCCCGCAGAGCCTGAATGGCCTGGGGCATTTCTTCGAATGAACGGGGCTCCATGACGACAACTTCGGAGGCCCCACCAATAGATCCAGGCATACCAATCACATTGCTTCCCATTGCAGTCAGTCCAGTTTCATTAGATATCATCCGGTCGCGAACACGGCGGCGAGCACGGGGCTCTTCGGGTTGCGGAGCGGCGACAGGGGGAACCGCTTCCTCTTGCTGTTGATAGAGGTTTTGATACTCTTCCCCATCAATTTCGTCATACTCGTACTCATAGTCAGCCGGGTCATTAAGGCCAACAAAGTCCCGCAATTTATTGAACAGATTGCTCACAACTTACACTCCAGTACAACCCACACAACAGGATAAACGTCCCTTTGTGGAGGGAATAAATGATGCCAACACGCCAAACGGCACTTCAGTCTAATTGAAAGACTGGGGAATGTACTTCCCTAGGCAACAATTTGACCCAGGTGAGCTTTACTAAATGAGCCGGAACCCGTTAGCAAAGTAGGCCCTTGATCAAACTGCCTATAATGTAGTCCACTTCTTGGAATTTGAGTCCACAGTATACATGAAATATCCAAAGGGAAACAGGCATTCATAATTAGTTGAAAAAGCTGTAGATCCTTTATGGATAGACCTTTAGAGGATGTTTGAAAAGTTATTCGGTGTCAAAATCGCTACGCGAGTCGCCGCACCATGATGCG
>JAQCKL010000213.1 GCA_027592485.1 Cyanobacteriota bacterium | reverse complement strand
CGGGTATGCCTGGGTTCACCGGCACCCCTGTCGTGGGTGAAGCGCTCAACACCCCCAGTGCAGCAAACGCCGTCGTGGTTGCCCCGCCGCCCCCCGTGGTGATTACGCCGATTTACGACATCCAAGGGGCGGGTCATACTTCCCCCTTGGTCGGTCAGACTGTGGCGACGACGGGGATTGTCACGGCGGTAGACACCAACGGCTTCTACCTGCAAGATCCAACTGGGGATGGCAACATTGCCACCTCCGATGCAATTTTTGTCTTTACGGGCAGTGCGCCGACGGTGTCCGTAGGGGACGCTATTCAGATTTCGGGCACGGTGTCTGAGTTCACCCCCGGTGGCGTGGCCACCCGCAACCTCTCCACCACGCAACTCAGCGGCAGTTTGACGATCGCCATCCTCAGCACGGGCAATCCCCTCCCAGCGGCAACCCCCATCGGTCAGGGCGGGCGGGTACCGCCCACGGAGAACATCGACGATGATGCCTTCACCGTGTTCGACCCGATTAGCGACGGCATCGATTTCTTCGAGTCCTTGGAAGGGATGTTGGTGACGGCCCAGGACTTTTTAGTGGTGAATGGCACCAACCGCTTTGGCGAAATCTTTGGGGTCGTGGACAATGGCGTTGGGGCTACCGGGCTGAGTGATCGCGGCACCCTCAACATTAGTCCCGACGACTTTAACCCCGAGCGCATCCAAATTCAGTTCGACAGTGGCGTAGCAAATTTTGCCTTCCCCCAAGTGGATGTGGGCGATGTCTTGGGCGATGTCACCGGGGTCGTGGGCTACGACTTTGGCAACTTCCAAATCGTTGCGACAGAAGACTTTACCTCCAACATCGTGCGGGGCGGTCTCCAGCCGGAAGTCAGCACCCTGGCGAAGGATGCGGACAATCTGACCATCGTCAGCTACAACGTCCTCAACCTGGATCCAAACGATGGCGACGGAGATACGGATATTGCCAATGGTCGCTTTGACACGATCGCTCAGCAAATTATCAACAACCTCAACGCCCCCGACATCATCGGGTTGCAGGAGGTACAGGACAACAGCGGCAGCACAAACAATGGGGTCGTGGCTGCGGATGTTACCTTGCAGACCTTAGTGGATGCGATCGCGGCGGCAGGCGGCCCCCAGTACGCCTTCATCGACAACCCCTTCATCACCGACAACGCCAGCGGTGGCCAGCCCGGAGCCAATATTCGCACCGCCTACCTCTATGACCCTAGCCGCGTCACCCTGGTACCAGGTTCCGTGCAAACCATTGGTGGCCAAGGCTCCGGTGAAGCCTTCGCGGGTGCCCGCTTGCCCCTGGTTGCCGACTTCATCTTCAACGGTGAAACCGTCACCGTGGTGAACAACCACTTCTCCTCTAAGGGGGGCAGTGCGCCAATTTTGGGCACTGAGCAACCCTTTGAAGCCCGCCAAGAAGATACCACCGTTAACGGGTCTCTGGATGAACGCCAGCGGCAGTCGCAGGCGGTGCAGGGCTTTGTCAATGGTGTGCTGGGCAACGATCCCACAGCCAACGTGGTGGTGCTGGGGGACTTCAACGAGTTTGAGTTTGTTTCCCCCGTGCGCGACCTGGTGACCACCAGTGGCCTTACCAACCTGACGGAAACCCTGCCCGAAAATGAGCGCTACAGCTTCATCTTCCAGGGCAATTCCCAATCCCTCGACCACATGTTGATCAGCGACGGCCTGAGAACGGGGGCGCAGTTTGACATTGTGAACGTCAATGTCGAATTCGCCGAAACCCCTCAAGGTGCAAGCGACCACGAGCCCCTCATGGCCCGCTTGACCGTGCTGCCCGTCTTGAAAGGTACGGCAGGGCGAGACAACATCACGGGTAGCAATGAGAATGTCAAAATCTTTGGTTTTGGCGGCAACGACACCATAGCAGGGGGCCTGGGCAACGACATCATCTTTGGCGGTGATGGCAATGATGTGTTGCGGGGCGATCGCAATAGCCGTAACTCGGGCGGCCAAATCGGCGGCAACGACATCATCTTTGGCGGTGCCGGCAACGATCGCATCGGTGGTAAAGCGGGCAACGACCTACTTTACGGCGACGCTGGGAATGACCAAATCTGGGGAGACGACGGGGACGACCTGCTGTGGGGTGGCCTCGGCGATGACATCCTCACCGGGGACGACTTCTCCGGTGGTCAAGGCAGCGACACCTTCGTCCTGGCCCTGGGTGAAGGCACCGACACCGTAGTGGACTTCGAGGTGGGCATCGACGTGATCGGCTTGGCTGGGGGCCTGGGGGTTGGTGACCTCAGCGTCAGCCAATCCGGGGCCGATACCCTGATCACCGCTGGCGACGCCACGTTGAAGCTGCTCAACCTCACCGTCAGCCTCGGCGACCTCACCTTCGCCGCTGTTTAACTCCTGAGGGGGCGGGGCCAAGCCCCGCCCCCTTTGTTTTGCACCGCTTGTATCTCTACCCCCTGAGAGGATTCCATGGCAAGCTCCCCGATTCGCTTTGCAACCTTCAACGCCTCACTCAATCGCACCAGTGCCGGCCAACTGATTGACAACCTCTCCACCCCAGATGACAGCCAAGCCCAAGCCGTTGCCGAAATCATCCAACGCACCAACCCCGATGTGCTGCTAATCAATGAATTTGACTACGATGCCGCCGGGCAAGCGGCAGCCCTATTCCGCGGTAACTATTTGGCTGTTGGTCAGAACGGCATTGCTCCGGTGGATTATCCCTACGTTTATGCCGCCCCCTCCAACACGGGTATTCCCTCTGGCTTTGACTTGGATAACAACGGCTCCGTCGGGGGACCCAACGACGCCCAGGGATTTGGCTTCTTCCCCGGTCAGTTTGGCTTTGTGGTGTACTCCAAGTACCCGATTTTGGAAGATCATATTCGCACCTTCCAGGAATTTTTGTGGAAGGACATGCCCGGTGCCCGCCTGCCTCAAGATCCCCTCGATGTGGATGGCAATGGCGATACCAGCAGTTGGTTTACTGCTGAGGAATTAGAGGTGGTGCGCCTATCTTCAAAGAACCATGTGGATGTGCCGGTAGCGGTGAATGGCGACATCATCCATGTTCTAGCCAGCCATCCGACCCCGCCCGTGTTCGATGGCCCTGAAGACCGCAACGGCACACGCAACGCCGATGAGATCCGCTTCTGGGCGGACTACATCAACGGGGCCGATTACATCTACGACGACAACGGCGGTACAGGTGGCCTAGAGGCTGGCGCTAAGTTCGTGATCATGGGGGACCAAAACGCCGACCCCTTCGATGGCGACAGCGTTCCCGGTGCCGCTCAGCAACTGCTTGAGAATCCTTTGGTAAACACAGCCGTCACCCCCAGCAGTGTCGGTGGCCCCGACGCCGCCAACCGTCAGGGCGGGACAAACGAGACCCACCTGGGTGACCCAGCCTTTGACACCGCTGACTTTGGCTTTGCTGGGGTGGGCAATCCCGACGTTGCCCCCGGCAACCTCCGGGCGGACTATGTGCTGCCCTCCAACAACCTGGGTATCACCGATGCGAAAGTCTTCTGGCAAGAGAGCACCGATCCCCTATTCCCCCTAGCGGAATTTCCCACCTCCGATCACCGCTTGGTCTACGTGGATGTGGCCGATACCCTCCCTAACGGGGTGGCCAGTGGCGATGTGGCCCAAGACTCTGCTGTGCTATGGACTCGCAGTACCGTCACCGGAGCGGTCACCTTTGAATATTCCACCCGTGCTGATTTCAGCGCGATCGCAGGCACCACCACCGCCACCGTCACCGATGCCACGATTCCCGTCAAGGTAGCCGTAGATGGTCTCACCGCTGCCACCGAATACTACTACCGGGTGCAGGATGCCGCTGGCAACATCAAAACTGGCCGATTTAAAACCGCTGCCGATGGCGGTGATCAGACTGGCCTCACCTTCGGCGTTACCGGCGACTGGCGCGGTGAGTTGGCTCCCTACCCAGCGATCAGCAACGTGGCAGCAAAGGAACTGGACTTCTTTCTCAAGCATGGGGACACCATCTACGCCGACGATGACTCCCCTGCCTTGACCAACCCAGATGGCAGCCTCAAACAGCAGGCCGAAACCCTAGCAGACTTTCGCATCAAGCATGACGAAGTTTATTCTGAGCGCTTCGGTGAGAACTTCTGGGCCGACATCCAGGCATCCACCCCCGTATTCGCCACCATCGACGACCACGAAGTCACTAACGACTTTGCCGGGGGGCAACCGATCGGCACCGATGCGCGCTTTACCGATGCTTTCCCCGGTGATGACCCCAATGCCCTGATTAATGACAGCACCCTGTACGAAAACGGTCTGCAAGTCTTCCAGGAATACAACCCCATTCGGGATGAGTTCTATGGGGAGACGGGCGATGCGGTCACGGCCAATGAGCGTAAGCTCTATCGCGCCAATACCTTTGGGGCGGATGCGGCGACATTTGTGCTCGATACCCGCTCCTTCCGGGATACGGCGATTCCCACGCCGGTGAATCCCTTTGACCCGGCTCAAGTGGGGGCCACCTATGCTGCCACCTTCACGCCGGGACGAACCCTGCTGGGAGCCATTCAAAAGGAAGACCTCAAAGCCGATCTGCTAGAAGCTCAGAATGCTGGGGTGACGTGGAAGTTCGTAATGGTGCCCGAACCCTTCCAGAATCTCTTTCCTGGGATTAGTACCGATGCCTGGGATGGCTACAACGCCGAGCGCACTGAGCTGCTGAAGTTCATCGAAGGGAACGCCATCCAGAACGTGGTGTTTGTGGCTGCCGATGTCCACATGACCTCGGTCAACAACATCACCTACCAAGAGGTCCCTTTTGGTGAGCACATTGCCACCAGCACCTTTGAAATCACCACCGGAGCCGTAGCCTACGAAGACCCCACCGGTCGCTTCTTGGGTGAAGTCTTTACGGCGAGTGATCCGGCGCTAACCGCGTTTTACAACAGCCTCCCCATCGCCCCCGATGGGGATGATTTACCCAATGACAAAGATGACTTTGTCAAAGCCGCCATCAACTCTGTGCTCCTGGCACCCCTGGGTTTCGACCCCGTGGGTCTGGATGACAACCTGCCCCAGGCAGCGGGCTTGATTGACGCCACCCTTTTGCAGGGAGACTACTACGTCGGCCACAGCTCTACCTGGACGGAGTTCGACATTGACCCAATCACCCAAAAGCTAACGGTCACCACCTACGGTGTGGATGGCTATGAGGAAGCGCAACTCTTGGCGAACCCCGAGGCCATCATTAACCAAACGCCGGTGATTCTCAGCCAGTTTGAGGTGAATCCGGGTGGGTTCTCGATCAGTGGGGGTAGCGAGGTTGGGGAAACCCTCCTGGGGGATATCACCGCCAACCGCATTGCAGGCTTTGGCGGCAACGACACCATAGCGGGGGGGCTGGGCAACGACGTCATCTTTGGCGGAGATGGCGATGATGTGCTGCGGGGCGATCTCAATTCCCGCAGATCTGGAGGCACCATCGGTGGCGACGACATTATTCGCGGCGGCAACGGTAATGACCGCATCGGCGGCAAGTCGGGCAACGACATCCTGTTTGGGGATGCCGGTGACGATGCCATCTGGGGTGACGACGGCGATGACATCCTGCGCGGCGGTCTCGGTAACGACCGGCTTACGGGGGATGATTTCTCCGGCGGGACCGGTGCTGACACTTTTGTCCTGGCAGTAGGTGAAGGCACCGATACCATCGTCGATTACGGCAATGGCGCTGACATCATTCAAATCCTGGGGGCCACTAGCGTTGACCAGATTCAGGATGGCAGCAATGTGCTGCTGAAAGTGGGCGACGAAACCCTCGCCATTGTCAACGATGCGACGGCGGGTAACCTCAACCTCACCTTTGGTTAAGGGCTGAATTGAGCATTCGCGGCCATCCCAGCATTGGGTTGGGATGGCCATGAGTTCCTCATATAGCGCTGGCCACTTTGCTTAGGACACCTAGGATCGCTCTGATGCCTAGCGCAGAAGCAAAGTGACTCGCAGTCTTGTCCTAACCGGACTGGCGACTGCTATAGAGGGGGTAAGCTTGGGCGCGCCATAGGACCAACACTTGTTGAAACAGTCGTTCGGCCTCTCCTGGCCTCATGGGGTTTATCTGGCAATTCGGTCAAGCCTCTGTCCTTAATCTCTCCATAGACTTTCCTTAATCTCCCGGCAGGCTTCCCTTAAAGGGCAGGTGCCAAGCTGCTTGTGGTGGCAATTGATGCTGCCCAGCTTCCGTAGCAATCTCGCGATCAGGCCCCTTTGATTGCTTTAGCCATTGTGTTCCCTGTCGTTTTTGCAACGTCCCCGTGGTTGACTTCACCGTGACAATTTGCACCTACAACGGTGCCAGCCAACTCCCCCAAGTCCTCGATCTCCTCCTCGTCCAGCAGCACACCGATAACCTGAGTTGGGACGTGCTGATCGTCGATAACCACAGCACCGACAGCACCGCCGCCCTGATCCGCCACTATCAATCGCAATGGCGTCAGGACGCTCCGCTGCGCTACTGCCTCGAACCGTGCCAAGGCTTAGCCTATGCCCGCCGCCGAGCCATAGCTAGCACCACCGCCCCCTGGATCGGCTTCCTCGATGACGACAATCCCCCCGCCCCTGACTGGGTGCGCCAAGCCTACGACTTTGGCCAAGCCCACCCCCAGGCCGGGGCCTACGGCAGCGAAATCCAGGCTCTTTACGAACCTGGGGTCACCCCCCCAAGCGGCTTCGAGCGGATTGCGCCGCTGCTGGCGATTATTCAGCGGGGGCCAGAGCCCTTTATCTATACCCATCAGCGCGGGGTGCTGCCCGCCGGGGCCGGGATGGTGATCCGGCGAGGGGCTTGGTTGGCCCATGTGCCCGAGCAGCCCTGCATGGTGGGGGTCAAAGGTCGCTCCCTCGTCGCCAAAGGCGAAGATGTGGAAACCCTCGGCTACATCCGCGATGGCGGCTGGCAAGTGTGGCATAATCCCGCCATGAAAATTGGCCATACCCTCCCAGCGCGACGTTTGCAGCGCAGCTACCTGGTCAACCTCTGCCGTTCCGTTGGGTTGAATCGCTTTCCCCTACGGATGGTGCGCTATCGCCCCTGGCAAAGACCGTTCATGGTGCTGGCCTACTGCCTCAGTGACCTGTTGCGGCTAGGGCGCTATCTCCGGCAACCTCGGGGCAGCAGGGCTGAGGAGGTGGTTCGCGCCTGCGAGTTGACCCTCTTGGTGAGTAGCCTGCTGAGCCCGTTCTATGCGTTACAAGCGGCGTTAACCCTGGGACACAAGAGCCTGCTTGACCGTCTTGCTAGATTTACCTTTAGGCAAACCTTAAATTTTGAACCTTGAACTTTGAACTTTGAATTTTGAACTAACCAGTGCCGCCCCCCCTCAGCTTTTACATCCCGCCCCCCCTCTGGCCGGACCCCATGCCCACAGACCCCACCGAAAATTGGTCGGGGTTTAGCATTGGCATCCATGCCTGGACCCTGCAAACCGCCCTGCGGCTGCGCCAAGCGGGGTGGCCCTGTGAATGGGTGGATCATCTGCCGGAAACTGGGATTGTCTTTA
>JAQCKL010000212.1 GCA_027592485.1 Cyanobacteriota bacterium | reverse complement strand
TCGGTAAACTTTAACTGACTACTCCCTTCCACAACAACTCCTGTTCTCAACCCCTGTGACACTTACGAGGAGATGTGACTCGATTACGGCAGATTTTGGTGAATTTACTGACGAATGCTGTCAAGTTCACCCCAGCGGGAGAAATAGAAGTCCAAGTCAAATCTGTCTCTGAAGTGGTATCTCCAAACCTAGAAGTTCAACATACCCTTCAAATCTCTATTCGGGATACTGGCATTGGGATTCCCCCAGACCGAATGAATCGTTTATTTAAGCCCTTTAGCCAAGTAGATGCCTCCATCACCCGTAAATATGGCGGCACTGGTTTGGGGTTGGTGATCTGTAAACAACTGGCTGAGGCTATGGGTGGAAAACTCTGGGTCGAAAGCGAAGTTGAACAGGGTACGACATTCTTCTTCACCCTCCAGACAGAATCCATCGAAGATTCTGCCCTTGACCTTTCCAGTAATTTTAGCTCAGCCCTGAAGGGGAAAAAGATATTGATTGTGGATGATAATGCCACCAATCGACAAATCTTAAACGCACAGGCCGAAACTTGGGGCATGCAACCCACCCTCGTGTGTTCTGGCAAAGAAGCCCTATTAGAACTCACCCAGGGAGGGCAGTTTGATATCGCCATTCTAGATATGCAAATGCCTGAAATGGATGGTTTACAACTGGCACAGCACATTAATCAGTTGCATCATCCGATCAATTTCCCCTTAGTCATGCTCACATCTGTTACCGGCATGGATATTGAGCACAAAGCAATGGCAGCAGGGTTTTCGGCCTACTTGCAAAAGCCGATCAAACATCTGAAGTTATTCAACGTGTTGGTAGATCTTTTCGGCGGAAATCGTGTTTCGATCACAAGATCCACGGGAGAAGTCTCTCAAATTGATGCTGATTTCGGAAAACAGCATCCCCTCAGAATTTTGCTGGCTGAAGATAATGCTGTCAATCAGAAGCTAGCCATCCATTTGCTAGATCGCATCGGGTATCGTATCGAGGTAGCTGGCAATGGCTTAGAGGTCCTCGAAGCTTTAGAGCGGCAGATGTTTGATGTCATTTTGATGGATATACAAATGCCGGAAATGGATGGCATGACCGCTAGCCAATATGTTCGGGAACGCTATCATCCCTGTCCCCGAATCATTGCAGTCACCGCCAACGCCATGACGGGCGATCGCGAGAAATACTTAACTTCGGGCATGGATGACTATCTCAGCAAACCCATCCGCATCCAAGATCTTGCCAAAATATTGCAAGAGACCCAGCCCTTGGCAGAAAAAGCCACGCCTCAGGGCAATGCTCCATTCATGCAGTCGTCCCATGATCGCCACAACCGGCAGGCATTCGTGGCGGATACTGAACCGATTCATGATTCACTTTCACTCAGAAATAACTCACAATCCGAAGCTGCTATTACGACCCATTCGCTAGCTGAAGGAGAGGCTATTTTGGCATCATCCAGCATCGATTCCACTACCTTGAATGATTTGCTAACTACCTTTGGAGGAGATTCGGAATCTGTAATCATGATCACGAGTCTCTTCTTGGAAGACTCACCTCAGCTATTACAGAAATTAGACCACGCGACTCACGTCTTTGATTTAACGCAAATCGGTCACGTAGCCCATACCTTAAAATCTAGTAGTGCTTCTGTTGGAGCCCTAATACTCTCGCAGCATTGTGCTGAGCTAGAACGACAAAGCGACGCAGGCACTCTCACTGCGGAAGCTGGGCAGCGGCTAGCCCATGCTGTCATAACAGAGTTTGCTCAGGTCAAGGTTAGCCTTCAACACCATATCGACACCCAATTCTCTCAGCTCTAAGTACAGCTATTGAACTGATCGGCCTGGTTATGGCACTCTGCGGCTAGGGCCAAATGATGGCGTTGGCGCTGCTCATCAACGACCTGACGCCACAAATCCTTGTGAGGATGCCCAGTTTTTTTCATCCAGGTTGCGATCGCTAATGTACGACCTGGACAGCATCGCCACTTTGTCTCAGTAATTGTCTTTTTGTGTAAGAACGTGAAAGCATTCAAAGTCCGGTGAAGCCCCGTGCCTATGATGAATATGGCGTATGAAACCCATGTCTCATAAGGCTTTAGGGGAATGGCTCCGTCTTCCCTACGGAGTTCCCCACCCTTGATGAAGAGCCCTTGCAGATTCACCCTAGACAATTATCATGATCGACAAAATTCTTCTGGCAGACTCTGGCATCGGCAATACCAAAGCCATGATGAAAGCTTTGCTGGAACTACCCTTAATTCAACGGGCAGCGACCACCATTCTCCACGTCGTGCCATCTCAAGTGTCTGCCGACGACATGACCCTCAAGTGGGAAGAGGGCGGTCGGATGCTGGCCAACACCGTGAGCACCCTCAATCTCGACCCCGCCAAGGTCAATGCAGTCCTGCGGGAGGGGGAGCCCAAAGATTTAGTCGTTAAAGTCGCCGATGAAATCGATGCCAGTTTAATTATTATGGGTTCGCGCGGCCTGCAAGGATTGCGGGCCATTCTCGATAACTCTGTGAGTCAGTACGTTTTCCAGCTGTCTTCCCGACCGATGCTGTTGGTCAAAGATGACCTCTATAACATTCGTTCGATTCGACGGGTCCTAGTTGCCCTGGATAAGTCCGACTCCGCTCAGGAAGGGCTCAAAATTGCCATCAATCTGCTGAGGGATGTGAAAGGCGGAGAGTTGATCCTGGTCCATTCCATTTCTAACCTCAAGACCAAGCTCCTGGCAGAGATCGAGCCGGACCCGAAGGCAGACCCCATTCTGAAGGCAGCCGCAGCTGAGGCCAGTCGCTACAACATTGCCTATCAATTGGTGGCACCTGAGGGCAAGGCTGGTCAACGCATTTGCCAGCTGGCTGAAGAGAAGAATGTGGACCTGTTGGTTCTAGGCTCCCCCGATCGCCGCCCTTCCATTGCCAAAGGCATGCCTGATTTAGATCGCCTCCTGGGGGAATCCCTCTCGGACTATGTCAGGGTCTACACCCCTTGTCCCGTCCTATTGACCCGTATGAGTGCCTAGTTTTTGCCAACTCCAGTCCTGTATTTGCCCCTGCAGAGATTCTGCGGGGGATTTTTTTGCTCATCTTTTATGGGGATGGCTGAAATTGAAAGCGCGTCACTGGGACCACTGCCACCTCTAAGGTGATCGCTTTCCCTAAAGTCGTTTCCATCGCCTGGTGCAACGCATCTACCTCCTTAGCCGTAACGGAGGTGACCGTGACGGGGGTGATAGATGCCGCCAACTCTAATTTGACGATTAACCCCTGGTGCTGACGATATACCGAGAGGCGATTGATCTCAATATTTCCCCATTGTTGAGTCTGCCGAGCCACCAGCTCTAGCAGACGACTACGGGTCTTTTCTTGGATCACTAAATCCCGAAACGATAGCCCCAAAGGCAAGCCCAGGCAGACCAAGATTAAAGCGGAGAGGGTGATTCCCTGTTGGGCGCGGCGCAAAGAGCCGTACTTTTGCAGGATAAATACCAATGCGCCGCTCAGGACAATACTGGCTAAGTTGGTCAAAAACAATAGCGCTGCCCCCACCGCAACGGGTCGAGAGGGCAGCGCTAAACCAATCCCAATGACGCTAAGGGGTGGCACTAGGGCAACGGCGATCGCCACCCCCGGCAGGGCGTCGGCAATGTGCCGTCGCGATTTAGCAAAGGCTCCCGCTGCCCCCGCCGCCAAGGCAACCCCCAAATCAATCAGGTTGGGTTCCATGCGGATTTCAATTTCGGCGGTGAGGCGGGATAAGCCCAACAGCCAGGTGATGATACTAGCGATCAGCACCGACAGCAAAATGCCCGACAAGATGGTGAAGGTGGCCCGCTTAAGCAGCCGCCGGTTGCCCATGGCCATGGCAAAGGCGATCGCGTTAATCGGCCCCATCAAGGGCGCAATGATCATGGCCCCAATAATGGTGGCACTGCTATTGGCCAGGAGGCCCAGGGTGGCAATCACCCCCGATAGCCCCAACATTGTGTAGTAATTGGCCGAGGGCTCCGCCCAGCGCCACAGGTCCCGATTCAAGCTAGCCACCGGTGTAGGCTTGCTCCGCAACCAAAACCAGTCCCCTTGATTACGGGCTTGGAGCCGCCGTAGAGCCACCAAAAATCGTTTCCAGCGGTAGTGCCATTTCATAGGGCCAGCTTAAGCGATTTCCATCACCCCCCACTGAATAGGTTTGTTTACCACTGCGAGCCATTTTAAAGTGCGGCTACTGCTGAAATAGGTGCTCTAACTCATGGCGGAGGCTGATCACATTGGCCACCCGCGCCACGATCAAGCTATCATCCTCTGCCTTTTGGAATTCCTGTTTCCAGTGGCGAATCACATCGCCCTGACCAACCCAGAAGCCAATCATCTCCTTGACCTCCGCATCCCAGTCCCAATCCGGTTTTTCATGGACCCAATCCGTGGCCTGAATGAAACTGTCCAGGGTGCATTTATAACTCCCTAGATAGGCACAGCCCCGATCTCGGGTGGATTCCACCTGTTGCTGGTGCTTAAAAAAGTTCCATACGGGAGAAACGCCAATAATGTCAAAGGTGTAGCTCATACCGTAATAACCCCTTGAGAGCGTAAATCGTGTTTATGAAGACGAGTTCATGGAAACGAGCATTAGACCTTGATTGATGATGACCGGTCATAAAAAAAGGCACAGGATTATCCTGCGCCTCGGAGAACTGTCTTGTTTGCAACCTAGAATCGGAATCATCCTATGCCCCCTGAGCTGCATCGTCTTCCTTATTAATTTAAGGCGGCGCTAAGAGCCTAATGGCTAGTGCAGCAGGTGAATGGTGATGTCTTTTATCCTAGAGAGACGGCGTTGAGAAAAGTGTTCCTGAGTAACGAAAAACTTGCTTTCTCAATATTCCTTAGCTTATTCCTGGTCTTCGTTGCGCCCTAGGAGCCAGTAGGTCATCATCTCGCCCTTGCCCTTGACATTAATGTGACCTCGGGGCTCGAACCGATAGTGATCTTTGAGCAGCTCATACACATCGGTGGTGACCTGGATGGCATCAGCCATGCCCTGGGATTCCATGCGACTGGCCACATTTACCGCATCGCCCCACAGGTCGTAGGAGAATTTCTTGAGCCCAATCACCCCCGCCACGACGGGACCGGTGTGAATGCCGATGCGTAGTTGAAAGGGGCTGCCATCGTGGCGTTTAAAGTGGGTGATCGCCGTTTGCATATTCAGGGCCATTTCAGCGATCGCGGCGGTGTGGTTGGGCAAGACATTAGGCAATCCCCCCACCACCATGTAGGCATCGCCAATGGTTTTGATCTTTTCGAGCTGATGACGTTCGGCCAGATGATCAAAGGTCGAGAAGATCTCATTGAGCACATCCACTAGGGCCGTAGGTATCAAGGCCGATAAGAGGGCCGTAAAGTTGACGATGTCAGCAAAAAGAACGGTGGCCTCATCAAAGCGATAGGCCACAGACTTGGCATTTTGCTTGAGCTGCTCAGCAATGGAAGCCGGGAGAATATTCAGCAGCAACCGCTCTGACCGCTCCTGCTCAACTCGCAGGGCCTCTTCAATTTCCTTGCGGTCGGTGATATCCGTCAAAAACCCTTCAACGGCGATCGGTTCTTTCTGGCGGGCAGCGACCCCAACCCCTTTCTCCAGCACCCATTTTTCCTGGCCATCGGCGGTCAAAATTCGGTAGGTCATCTGGAAATGATTGCCATGGGTCAAAGCCCGGTTCAATTCCCCCTGGACATAGCTGCGATCGCTGGGATGGACCAGTTGCTCAAAGGACACCGGTTCATCCCCCAATAAATCTGCAGGGGCATAGCCCGTCAGCTCATAACAGCCTTCGCTGACAAACTCAAAGGACCAGTCGGTCAAACAGCGACGGCGATAGGCCATCCCGGCCAGGTTCCCCATGAGCGTCGCTAAGGTGCGTCGGCTTTCCCGCAACGCCGCTTCTGCCTGCCATCGCTGGGTGATATCAGCCACAGTGCCTTCGTAATAGATCAGGTTGCCCTTGTTGTCTCGCACCGCTCGCACATTCTCAGAGACCCAGATGATTGCCCCATCGGCCCGGTAAACCTGAGACTCAAACTCAAACACCGCCCCTTGCTTATGCAGGCGCTGCAACATCACCCGGCGACGGGATTCTTCCACATAAAGGCTGTCAATATTGGTGACGCGGGCGATTACCTCCTCCGGGCTGAGGTAGCCATACATGCGGGCTAGGGCCGGGTTGACACTGAGATAATGGGCATCGGGACTGGCTTGAAAGATGCCCTCAACACTGTTCTCAAAAATGCTGCGGTACTTTTCCTCAGCCTGTTGCAAGGCCACATCCGCCCGTCGTTTTTCCGTAATGTTCCGAGCCACCCAGATCACCCGGTTGTCTGGCATGGGAGAGACAATGGCAGTGTACCAAGCGGTATTGTCAAAATCATCGATGGCCGCCCGACCACTGGCATCGACCGTGCGATTCCAGTCCCCAACGGGCAGGCTATATTCCAACCGCACTGGACGGCCAGCATTCAGCGCCTGTTGGATGTAGCGCATAAATAAACTGGCTTGGTAGGGGGGCAACACCTCGTAAACCGTACTGCCAATCCGCTCAGTACCGGGGTCAAATAACAGTTGGGAGTTGGTGGCCACGATGTTGAGATAGCGGCCATCGGCATCAAACACCGTAATCACATCAGTCATGGCTGCAAATAGCGCTCGCAGCTCGGCTTCCGAACTCCGTAAGGCCGCTTCCGCCCGGTGCCGTTCCCGGATTTCTGAGAGCAATCGCTGATTCGATTCCGTCAGGGCAGCGGTGCGGCGGGTGACCCGTTGTTCCAGTTCCTCATTGGCCCGTTGGAGGGCCGCTTCTGCCTCCTTGCGGTGGGTAATGTCTTCAACGGTGCCTTCGTAATAGGCCAATTCCCCATCGCTGTCATGAACCGCGCGGGCATTTTCTGCGATCCAAATAATCGACCCATCTTTGCGATAAACCTGAGACTCAAAGTTGGTGACCGCCCCTTCGGTTTGGAGCAGGTGGGTGAATTCGACTCGCCGCTGAGGATCGGCGTAAAGCTGTTGTTGAATGCTGGTGATGCTCACCATCATTTCATCGTGGTCGCTATAGCCGTAGATGCGGGCTAGGGCAGGGTTTGCACTCAGGTAATGACCATCGGGGGTGGTTTGAAAGATCCCTTCAACGGTGTTCTCAAAAATGTTACGGTACTTTGCTTCCGCTAGGCGTAGGGCTTCTTCCGCTTGATTACGCTCGGTGATATCGATGCCGACGGTGAAGGCGGCTTTGCCCTGGTTATATTTTTGGGCCACGATCAGAAAGCGCCGTTGGGATCCTCCCACGTGGGCTCCAATTTCCCGGTACCCTTCCTGCTGACTGCTTTGGAAAAAATCCTGCACAAAATTGATGAACTCTCGGCTGGTGTGAAGGAAGCCGATATCTTGCCCGGTGAACGCTTCCACAGGCATGTTGAAGGTTTTGGCAAGATGTTTGTTCACCCCTAGATAGCGGAGATCGTCGCTAATCCAAGACACGATCCCAGGGACAGC